>NZ_DAIPZB010000064.1:0-19075 GCF_036782435.1 Pinisolibacter sp.
GCATGTACGGCCCGCGCGGCGGCGGCATCGCCGACCGGGAAGGCCTGATGGGCCGTATCGACGTCATCGAGGGGACGCTGGCCAAAGCCTTCGGCACGCTCGGCGGCTACATCACCTCGACCAAGGCGATCTGCGACGCGGTACGCTCCTACGCCCCGGGCTTCATCTTCACCACGGCGTTGCCGCCGGCGATCGCCGCGGCGGCCGCCGCCTCGATCCGCCACCTCAAGCGCTCGTCGGCCGAGCGCGACATGCAGCAACGTCAGGCGCAGCGCACCAAGGACGTGCTCGGCGGCGCCGGCCTGCCGGTGATGCCGACCGCCACCCACATCGTGCCGGTGATGGTGGGCGATCCGGACCTGTGCAAGAAGGCCTCGGACATGCTGCTCGAGGAGCACGGCATCTACATCCAGCCGATCAACTATCCGACGGTGCCGCGCGGCACCGAGCGGCTGCGCATCACCCCGACGCCGTTCCACGACGACGATCTGGTCGCTGCGCTGAAGACCTCGCTCGTCGACGTGTGGACCAAGCTCGGCTTGCCGCTCACCGGTCCGGTGGCGCTCGACGACGACACCGACGAGATCACCCCGCCGGTGACCAAGATGGCGGTGCCGCGTTCGGGCGGCTGACGGTCTCCTCTCCCGAGAGCGCGGGCACGCCCCGCGCCGTCGGCCTCGGTGGCGACACCGGGGCCGTCTTTTTTCGGCGGTCTCGTCGGCACCCTCCTCCTCCACTTTCGCGCTCCCGGGCGCGTCCCGATGTGCGGTCCGTGGCGTCCGGCGTCAGCCTTCGCGCAGCGGCAGGGTCGACCCGGCGATCACGTCCGCGCCGCGACGAGCCGAGGTGATGCACCTCGCCATCTCGTCGTTCGCTCGGATGTTGACTCTTCGTATTTCATGTGTCAACTATTTCTTACACATGAAATGCGAGGAGTGAGGGATGCGGCTCGACGGAGACCGGTTGGTGGAGGTGCTGGCCGCCCTCGCCAATCCGCACCGGTTGCGCATTCTGGCGGCGTTGGCCGGCAGTGGGCGCAACTATGTCAGCCGGCTGGCGCGCGACGTCGGCATCAGCCGACCACTGCTCCACCTGCATCTGCAGAAGCTCGAACAGGCCGGACTGGTCCGTAGCCGGCTCGAACTCTCCGCCGACGGCAAGGCGCTGAACTTCTTCGAAGTGACGGACTTCGACCTCACCGTCACCCCGACGACGCTGATCGACGCGGTCCGCACCCTCTCTCCCGTCGAACGACGCGACCCCGAATAGGAGCCCCTCATGGCCCAACACATCGACACGTTTCTTCTGATCACGGTGCTGCTGTTCGCCACCGTCCTGCTGATCTTCGCCATGAAGTATTTCAGCGCCGCGCGCACCGCCCGGGCACGGATCGCCGGCGACGAGGCCCTGCGCGATCTCGCGGCCCGAGCCGTCGAGGTGCAGGCCGCCGGCGCGGCGGCGTTGGCCGGCCTGACGGAGCGGGTCGCCGGGATCGAGGGACGGCTCGGCGCCATCGAAAAGATGCTGAAGGACGTCGAATGACCGCCCGCGACCCACTCCCCAGCGACATCACCGCGCCCGACGATCTGCGCATCGCCTCCTTCGTCGAGGGCACGACGCTGCTGCTTCTGGTCCTGGTCGCGGTGCCGCTGCGCCATCTCGGCGGGTTGCGCGAGGCGACGGCGATCATGGGGCCGATCCACGGCGTCGCCTTCCTCGTCTATGCGTGGCTGCTGCTGCGAACCGGAGCGAGCGGGCGGATCGCGTGGCGCGACGTCGTCATTCTCGGGCTCGCCGCCTTCGTGCCTTTCGGCGCCTTCCTGGTGTTGCGCCACCGGGCGCGCGGCACGTCTCCCGCGTCCGTCCCGGAGTGAAGCCATGCCCTTCGATCTCTGGCTCGTGGCGGCGCATGTCGCCGTGGCCGTCGTCTGGACGGGCGGACTGACCGCCCTCGGCATCGCCGTGCTCGCCGCGAACGATCCGGCTCTGCGCGAGATGGATACGGTGCGCCGCTTCGCCGCCGCGGTGCGGCGCTTCGATCACCGGGTGACGGCGCCGGCGATGGCCGCCACCTGGGCGTTCGGCTCGATCCTCGCGCTGCGCGGCGCATGGTTCGGCGAGCCTTGGCTGACGGCGAAGATCGTCGTCGTGGTCGCCTTGTCGGCGCTGCACGGGGTGCTGTCGGGTGGTCTGCGCCGGAACGATGCGGCGGCGGCGATCGGCGCCCTCGCTCGATACACGCCCGCGACGGTCGGGATGGCCGTTCTGGCGATCGCCGGATTGGTGATCGTCAAGCCGCTCTGAGCGAGACCGCCCTCAGATCTTCTTCTCGCCCGACTCGGACGGAGGCTCGCGGCCGGGAAGATCGCTGTCGTCGAGGATGCGCCAGCGAGCGCCCTCCAGATCTTCGAACTGGCCCGACTTCAGGCTCCACATGAAGGCGAAGAGGCCGAGCAGTCCGAGGCCGAGCGCGATCGGGATCAGGAAGATCAGGACGTCCATGACTTGCCTTCTCGTTGTCCCGCGGACCTCGTCTCGGTCACTGCGGACGCGGGGGCGTCGAACAACGCGGCCGTACCCGCCCTTCCGCGTCCGTCATCCCTGCGCCGCGCGGCGATGACGGTCAAGAGCGGACGAACGCGGGCGCGGCCTCGGCGTCACCGGGGTCGGCGACCGGTGCCGCCCCGAGGCGCAGTCGCAGGGCGTTCAAGGTGACGAGCACCGACGAGCCCGACATGGCGAGTGCCGCGATCAACGGCGTCACCAAGCCGGCCACGGCGACGGGCACGGCGATCAGATTGTAGATCACCGACAGCCACAGGTTCTGGATCATTGCGGCGCGGGCGCGGCGGGAGACGGTCACCGCCGCGACCACCGGCGCCAGGCGGTCGCCGAGGAAGACGGCGTCGGCGGCGGCCTGGGACAGATGCACCGCCGTCACCGGTGACAGCGACACGTGGGCGGCGGCCAGCGCCGGCGCGTCGTTGAGGCCGTCGCCGACCATCAGCACGCGGCGGCCCGCCGCCTTCAGCGCCTCGAGCCGAGCGATCTTGTCGGTCGGGCCGAGATGGGCGGCCCAGTCGCTCACTCCGAGGGTGGTGGCCACCTCGGCGACGGCCGCCTCACGGTCGCCCGACAGGATGGCGACGGCGAGCCCCATCGCCTTCAGTCGGTCGACGACCTCGCGGGCGTCGCGGCGCAGGCCCTGTTCGAAGGCGACGAGGATCGGCGCGTCGTCGCCTTCGCGATGGGCGACGAGCGAGGCGCCGGGGAACCGCGCGAGGAGCGCCTCCACCGCCGCCGCATCGACGCCGCAGAAGGCGGGGGAGCCGAGCCGTTCGACGCGGCCGTCGACGGTCGTTTCGATGCCGCGGCCCGGTTCTTCGCGCACCTCGAGCGGCGGCGCCACGGCGCGGGTGATCTCGGCCAGCGCCTGCCCCAGCGGGTGACGGCTGGCGCGCGCCAGCCGACCGGCCCGCGCCAGGCGCTCGGGGTCGACGGCGTCGCGATCGAGCAGGCGGGGTTCGGGCAGGGTCAGCGTACCGGTCTTGTCGAAGACGACGGTGTCGACCGCCGCCAGACGCTCGATGGCGTCGCCGGAATGGAGCAGCACGCCGGCTTTGAACAGGATGCCGGAGGTGACGACCTGCACCGCGGGAATGGCGAGGGCCAGCGCACAGGGGCAGGTGATGATCAGCACCGAGACGGCGATCACCAGGCTCTCGGCCACCGGCGAACCGGCGATGAGCCACCAGCCGAGGAAGGTGACGAGCGCCGAGGCGTGGACCACCGGAGCGTAGGCGCTCGCGGCGCGGTCGGCGAGCCGCATGTATTTCGATTTCGCCTGGGCGGCGGTCTCGAGCAGGGTGTTGACCTCGTCGAGAAGCGTGCCTTCGGTGGCGGCGGTGACACGGACGCGGAGCAGGCCGCCGACGTTGAGCGTTCCCGCGTAGACACGGGTGCCGGGGCCCACGGCGACGAGTGTGGTCTCGCCGGTGACGAGGCTCTGGTCGATGTCGGAGGCGCCGTCCTCGACGACGCCGTCGACCGAGACGCGTTCGCCCGGCCGCACCAGCACCAGATCTCCGGGGTCGACCTTGGAGAGCGGTACGTCGCGGATCGAGCCGTCGGGCAGGATGCGAGCGGCGGATTCGACCCGGAGCGCCGCGACGTTCTCGGCCACCGAGCGGGTGCGGCGGCGCATGTTGTAGTCGAGGAAGCGGCCGGTGAGCAGAAAGAACAGCAGCATCACCACCGAGTCGAAGAAGGCGTGCTCGGCGGAACGCATGGTCTCGAACAGCGAGAGACCGAGGGTGAGGACGACGCCGATGGAAATCGGCACGTCCATGTTGGTGCGCAGCGCTCGGAGCGCCCGGGCTGCCGACCGGAAGAACGGCCGCCCCGAATAGGCGACGACGGGAAGGGCGATCAGCGCCGAAATCCAGTGGAAGAGGTCGCGGGTCGGCGCGTCGATGTCGGAGGCGTTGCCGGCCCACACCGACACCGACAGCAACATGATGTTCATCGCGCCGAAACCGGCCACCGCCATGCAGCGCAGGAGTTCCTTGGCCTCGGCCTCCTCCTCCGCCGAACGGCGACCGGGATCGAAGGGGTGGGCGCGATAGCCGAGACGCTCGAGCCGACGCACCAGGGCGCCCGCCTCGGTCTCGGCCGGCTTCCATTCGAGCGCGAGGCGGCGGGTGGTGAGGTTGACCCGCGCCTCGGTGACGCCCGGCATGGTGCGGATGCCGCGCTCGATGGTCGACATGCAGGCGGCGCAGGTGATGCCCTCGACGGCGAGGTCCATGTGGACCGTGCCGTCGGCCTTGGGGGCGGCGAAGGCGTTCCAATCGCGTTCGGCGGCGGTCATGGGCGGTGCGTTCGTCCTCGCGATACGAGATCCGGCAGATCGCTTCGCGACGCCGGATCGAATTCGTCCAACCCCCTCGTGTGGACAGGGTGTCCGGACGAGCGATCGGTCACCGGGTCAGCGCAGGAACAGCGCGTTCTCCGACAGGAACACTCGCCCCTTGTCGGTCAGGCCTTCGACCTCGAGGCCCCATTTGCCTTCGCCGACGCCCATCGCGGCGCCTTCGAAGACACCGGCGGCGCCGGGGACCGCGGGAAGCGGCACGGCATGATCGAGCGAGCGGTTGGCGGGATGCAGGAGGGTCGCCTTGAAGGCGACGCCGGAGAGCGGCACCCCCTTGGCGTCGCGCGCCTCGAGGCGGACGACGACACGGCCGTCGGGACTGCGCGCCGCCTGGGCATCGACCTGCCAGCCGCGGGCCGCCTGCTCCTGGGCCTGGGCGATCGTCTTGTTGAAGCGCTGGCTCTCGGCATAGGGCGAGCGGGTCACGACGCCGGGGAAGGATTCGACCGCCTTCCAGATCATCACGCCGTTGACGGCGAAGATGAATCCGAAGACGCCGACGAGGATGAGGAGGACGTGGCGACCGGTGAGCCGGAAGCCGCTGCCCTCGGGTTCGCGTTCTTGATTCAGAGACGTCGACATGAACCCCTCCCGGAGCCAACTGGAGCGCCGGACCTCTTCGGCCGGCCACCTCTCGAAGCGACGGCCGAGGGCGCCGAGACGCCCGTCCGTCGCAGAAGAGCGAAATGGTCTCTTCGGTCGGGACCGGAGACGCTCGCTCGCAGACCACCGTCGAACGCTTCCGTCGCGCGATGGGTGCGCCTCCCCGTCCGGAAGGCTCGAGGCGCGGCCCGCGGGTCGCGCCGTCGTCGTCGGGATGCGGTCGAGCGCCGCTTCGTCTCCGCCCGGCGAGCCGATGCGGCACGCCGGGTTCGGCCGGTGGCGCCGAGCCTCGTACCGGGCTCACTCGCCAGCGCCTCACGGCGCCTTGAAGAAGTCCTTGGCCGTGGCCACCTCGCCGCCGGGGGCGGCGAGTTCGAAGGCCAGATCGGTCGAATGGCCGATACTCGCCCCGGCCGGCACCACCACCTGGACGCGGACCTCGCGGGTCTGATCGGCGTCGGTGGTGAAGACCAGGGTTTCACCCTCGTGTCGCGCCACACTCGACGTGTCGATGTGGGACCCCTTCGGCAGGCCCTTCACCGACAGGGCCAGATCGCGCTGGTGCGGCTCCTTGTTGAGGAGGCGCACGGTGTAGCCGTTGCGGATCGATCCATCGGAGTTGGTGACGTAGAGCGGATTGCGATCGTGCAGGACGCTGACGCCGACGGTGGCGCGGGTCGACAGACGCCAGCCCATGATCGCCGCCACCACGAGGATCAGAACCACGTAGATCATCGTGCGGGGGCGGATGAAGCTGTAGACGGCCGCCTCGCCGCGCTCGCGCCGTTCTATGTTGATGTCGGTGTCGTAACCGATGAGGCGCTTCGGCTTGCCGAGCTTGGTCATCACCGTGTCGCAGGCGTCGATGCACAGACCGCACTGGATGCAACCCATCTGCAGGCCTTCGCGGATGTCGACGCCGGTCGGACAGGCGGCAACGCACTGGCCGCAGTCGACGCAGTCGCCGGCGGGCAGACCCTGGGCGGCGAGCTTGCGGTTCTGCTTGAGCGAGCCGCGCGGCTCGCCGCGGTCGACACGATAGGAGACGTTGAGCGCCCATTCGTCGGTCAGCGCCGCCTGGATGCGCGGCCAGGGACACATGTAGAGGCAGACCTGCTCGCGGGCGAAGCCGGCGAGAAGATAGGTCGAAGCGGTGAGGATGGCGATCCAGATGTAGGCGATCGACGGCGCTTCGAGGGTCGCCAGTTCCTTCACCAGGGTCGGTGCGTCGGCGAAATAGAGCACCCAGGCGCCGCCGGTCCACCAGGCGATCATGATCCAGACGAAATGGGTCGCCGCCTTGCGCCACAGCTTGTCGAAGCTCCACGGCGCGGCGTCGAGCTTCATCTGGGTGCGGCGATCGCCCTGGAAGAAGCGCGCGACGGCGAAATAGAGATCGGTCCACACCGTCTGCGGGCAGAGATAACCGCACCAGATGCGGCCGGCCACGGCGTTCATCAGGAACAGCACGAAGGCCGCGATGATCATCAACCCGGTGACGTAGTAGACTTCCTGCGGCCAGATCTCGACCATGAAGAAATAGAAACGCCGCCCCGGCAGATCGAGCAGGATCGCCTGATCCGGTTGACCGGGAGCCCGCGTCCAGCGCAGGAACGGCAAGAAGTAGTAGATGGCGAGGCCGACGACGAGGATGGCCCACTTGATCCTGCGGAACGTACCCGTGACCTTCGCCGGATAGATCTTGGCTTGATCGGCGTAGAGCTGATCGCTCTCCCCTCCGGCACCGGCACCACTTTCGACGCTCATTCCGTCCGTCCCTCTCACACACCCGTCGGCGACCACTCCGGCCCCTCGCCGGTGCCGTCACCCGGCCGTCCCGACGTTCGTCGCGGAGGTGGCATCCTCCGCGTCGCCGGACGTCTCCCGTCGCCGTCGGCGGCGGGTCTCTCCCGGGGAGGCTCTAGGGCGCGATCCCCGTCACGGCAAGCCACGGATGCGTGTACATGCCGATCCAATCGATTCGATCGTCCCGCGCGCGGCGGGATGACACAGGGGTCGTCGGGCTCCCCCGACCGCGCGACGGCACGGCGGTGACGACCGGAAAGTGGTGGTGACGTCGACGCGGGATGCCCCGAAGACGCATCCCGCCCCTCGCTCACACGCCCGACACGAGATCCGGTGCCCATGAGGGACGCCGTCCGAGGACGACGAGATCCGGTCGGGCGGAGAAGCGGATGCCTCCCCGCAAACGAACGAGGGAGACGGTTCGCGTCTCCCTCGTGATCGCGGCGCGCCGTTCGGCCGCCGTGGTCTCGGGGAGGAGAGGTTCGCACCCCTCCCCCTCGGGTTCGTGGATCACTTGCCGCCGCCCAGCGAGTGGACGTAGACGGCCAGCGACTTGATGGTGATCGCATCGAGACGGCCTTCCCAAGCCGGCATGACGCCGTGCTTGGCTTCGGTCATCTGAGCCGCGACCTTGTCCACACCGCCGCCGTAGAGCCAGATCTTGTCGGCGAGGTTGGGCGCGCCGAGTTCGAGGTTGCCCTTGGCGTCTTCGCCGTGGCAGGCGGCGCAGTTGTCGGAGAACAGCTGCTTGCCGTCGGCCGCCGCCTTCACCGAGGTATCGGAGAGGGAGACGACGTAGGAGGCGACGGAAGCGATCTGCTCCTTGTTCAGGATGCCGTCCTTACCGAAGTTCGGCATCTGGCTGTCACGCGCCTTGGCATGGCCGGAACGGATGCCGAACTGCAGGGTCTGGTAGATGTCGGCGAGCTTGCCGCCCCAGATCCAGTCGTCGTCCTGCAGGCTGGGATAGCCCGGACCGCCGGTCGCACCCGAGCCGTGGCACGGGGCGCAGTTGTCGCCGAAGGCGGCCTTGCCGTTCGCCATGGCGAACTCGAGCAGGGCCGGAGTCGACTTGATCTGCTCGAGCGGCGCGTCGGCGAGACCGGACGCGTTGGCCAGTCGAGCCTTCACACCACCTTCGTAGGCGGCGATCGAGTCGGAGCGCATCGTCGAACCGAAGATGCCTTGGGTGTAGCTGCTCACCAGAGGCCACGACGGATAGAAGACGTAATATCCGACGGACCAGATGATGCAGACGTAGAACACGTAGAGCCACCACTTCGGCAGCGGCGTGTTCAGTTCCTTCAGACCGTCCCATTCGTGGCCGGTCGTCGTCTGACCCGACAGATGGTCGAGTTCCTGTTGTGCCATGGATCAATCCTCCCGCAGGGGGACGCGCGAGGCCTCGTCGAAGGGCCGTTTATTGGACGGCCACAGGGCGTAGACGAGGACCCCCGCGAAGATGACGAAGAAGTAGACCAGACCCCACGTCTGGGCGAACTCGGCAAGTGATGTGTAGGTGTTCATGACCTCACACTCCTCACCTCAGGTTCGCCTTGTCGTCGTAGAGCTTGAAGTCCACCATGGTTCCGAGCACCTGAAGGTAGGCGATCACGGCGTCCAGTTCGGTGACCTTGGCGGGGTTGCCGTCGAAGTCACGGGCGACCGGAGTCGAGATCTTCTCACCCTTCGAGTTGGTGACCGTGTAGCGCTGCAGGAACGCGCCGACGTTCTTGTCGTCGGGGTTGGCCTGAGCCATCACGTCGGCCGCGACGTTGGCGATCTGATCGGCCGTGTAGGGCACGCCGACCAGCGCGTTGGTCTTGACCACGTCCTGAAGGTGCGTGGTGGCCAGCTCGGTCTTCGCCAGGAAGGGATATCCCGGCATCACGCTGTCCGGAACGACCGCGCGCGGGTTGATCAGATGCTCGACGTGCCACTTGTCGGAATACTTGTTTCCGAGGCGGGCGAGGTCGGGACCCGTGCGCTTGGAACCCCACTGGAAGGGGTGGTCGTACATGGACTCGGCCGCGAGGGAGAAGTGGCCGTAGCGTTCGATCTCGTCGCGCATCGGACGGATCATCTGGCTGTGGCACAGATAGCAACCTTCGCGGAGGTAGATGTTGCGTCCCGCCAGCTCGAGCGGGGTGTAGGGACGCATGCCCTCCACCTTCTCGATCGTGCTCTTCAGGTAGAAGAGCGGGACGATTTCGACCAGGCCGCCGATGGCGACCATGATCAGGATGCCGACGAGGAGAACGATGGAGTTCTTCTCGAAGATGGCGTGCTTTTCCATCAGAGACATGACTCGTGCTCCTTCACTCGGCCGGGGCCAGAGCCGGGGCACCGGCGGTGGCGCCTTCGGCGTCCTCACCATGAGCCACGGTCATGTACAGGTTGTAGACCATGATCAGCGAACCGAGCAGGAACAGGGCACCGCCCAGAGCACGGATCGCGTAGTAGGGATGCATGGCCGCAACGGTTTCGATGAAGGAGTACTCCAGGAAGCCGAGCTTGTCGTAGGCACGCCACATCAGGCCCTGCATGATGCCCGACACCCACATGGCGCAGATGTAGAACACGATGCCGATGGTGGCGGTCCAGAAGTGCCAGCTGACGAGCTTCAGCGAGTAGACGCTCTTCTTGTTCCACAGCCAGGGGAACAGGCAGTAGAGCGCGCCGAAGGACACGAAGCCGACCCAGCCGAGAGCGCCGGAGTGGACGTGACCGACGGTCCAGTCGGTGTAGTGGCTGAGGCCGTTCACCGCCTTGATCGACATGAGCGGACCTTCGAAGGTCGACATGCCGTAGAAGGCGACGGACACGACGAGCATGCGGAGCACCGGGTCGGTGCGCAGCTTGTCCCAGGCGCCCGAGAGCGTCATCAGGCCGTTGATCATGCCACCCCAGGACGGCATCCACAGCATGATCGAAAAGGTCATGCCGAGGGTCGAAGCCCATTCGGGCAGCGCCGTGTAGTGGAGGTGATGCGGGCCGGCCCAGATGTAGAGGAAGATCAGCGCCCAGAAGTGGATGATCGACAGCCGGTAGGAGTACACCGGACGGTCGGCCCGCTTCGGAACGAAGTAGTACATGATGCCGAGGAACGCGGCGGTCAGGAAGAAGCCGACCGCGTTGTGGCCGTACCACCACTGGACCATGGCGTCCTGGACGCCGGAGAACACCTGCACCGACTTGATCGAGTAGATCGACACCGGCACCGACATGTTGTTGCCGAGGTGCAGCATCGCGACGGTGACGATGAAGGCCAGGTAGAACCAGTTGGCCACGTAGATGTGGGGTTCCTTACGCTTCCACAGGGTGCCGAGGAAGGCGAGGAGATAGATCACCCACACGATGGTGAGCCACAGGTCGGCGTACCACTCCGGCTCGGCATATTCCTTCGACTGGGTGACGCCGAGCAGATAGCCCGTACCGGCGATCACGATGAAGGCGTTGTAGCCGAGGACGATGAACCACGGGGTGACGATGCCCGGCATACGCGCCTGCGACGTGCGCTGCACGACGTAGAACGACGTGGCGAGGAGGACGTTGCCACCGAAGGCGAAGATCACCGCCGAGGTGTGCAGCGGCCGCAGACGCCCGAAGTTGATGAAGGGCAGGTCCAGGTTCAGAGCCGGCCAAGCCAACTCGGAGGCGATGTAGACGCCCACCAGGAAGCCGGCCACGCCCCAGAACACCGACGCGATGGCGGCGAACTTGATGGGCCCGTAGTTGTAGTTGGCCTTGCCGTCGATCATCTGCGCCGGCTGGGCGCTGCGATCGTTGTAGCCCTTGATGATCAGGAAGATGCCGATCGCCGCGAAGACCGCGCCGACAGCTGCGTGGAACGCCAACTGCGGTTCCCACGCCTTGCCGGCGAGGATCACGCAGACGACGGCGAGAAGCGCGAGGAAGAGCGAATAGCCCATTTCCTCGAGCGTGAATGCCTTTGTCTCGACTGGTCGAGCCATCGTTCGCCCCGTTTCTTGTATCGATACGCCCCCGGGCGACGCGCCCCGGCGTTCCGTCCCTCGGATGTGACCTCGGGTTGGGAACGCACGGCCCGCGCCGTCCGCCTAAGTTTCCGGCGTTCCTACGGCGAACACCGAGTGCGCCCGGTGTGCGACGTCGAAACGCCGGTGGGTATCGGTCCGACCGTAGAGCCGGCCTCACCCCGCGACTTTGATTCAGGTCAACGCGACCCGAACGGTCCAAGCTCGTCGGTGAGGACCGGGTTTCCCTCGGTACGGACACGCCGGCGACAATAGCGACGACGGGCCGACCTCAGGAGACGGTCGAAATACCTACGAGCCCAGGATTCGATTAAGACTTCCGTCGCGTCGGGGCAATCGCCGAGGCTTCGTTTCGCCCTCGGCCTATCGTCGCAGCACGGTTCGTCAGCATTGATACGGTTTCCAAAACCGGGCCGCGACGCTACTTTCCCTCGACGCGCGCCGCAGGGCGAACGGCGAAGCGAGGGGCTTCGCATTACGACCCGGGCTGGCGCGTCGCGGGTGCGTCCACGGACGGGTGGGCGGATCCGGATGCGCGTCGCGGCTCCCGCCGGAAGGATTCCGGATCGACCGGGATCTCCGCCGGAGCACCGCGAAACGCCGGCGCCGACTGCCGAACCATCCGTCCGCGTACAACGAAAGACCCGCTCACCCTGCGTGAACCTGTTGTTCACAAAAGAAGATCGGGCCGCGATCGGCGAACGACGCGCATCTCCGGCTTCCGGGTTGATCCGCGTCAAGGCCGCAACAGGAAGGGCACCGCATGGTCGCCGGCATGGTTCAGCAGACGAAGACACCGCTCGATCTCAAATACGCGACCCGCAGCGTGCCGCGTTACACGTCCTACCCGACGGCGCCGCATTTCGACGCCTCGGTGACGCCCGCGATCTATGGCGGGTGGCTGCGGTCGCTCGACGCGCGTGCGCCGATCTCGGTCTATCTCCACGTCCCCTATTGCCGCACCATCTGTCACTACTGCGGGTGCCACACCAAGGGCGCCCGCAAGGACGACCCGGTCATCGACTACGCCGAAGGTCTGGTGGAGGAAATTCGCCTCATAGGAGAGGCGATCGGTCGCAGGCTTCCGGTTTCCCACATCCACTGGGGTGGCGGCACGCCGAGCCTGTTGCCGACCGAATCGTTTCGCGCCGTGGTGAAGGCGCTTCGGGCGACCTTCGACATCCTGCCGACGGTCGAGCACGCCATCGAACTCGATCCGCGCACCGTGCGCGAGGACCTCGCCGCGCTGCTCGCCGAATCGGGCGTCACCCGAGCGAGCCTCGGCGTCCAGGATTTCGATCCGGCGGTGCAGAAGGCGATCGGTCGCATCCAGCCGATCGAGACGGTGGAGCACGCCGTCGCGGCGCTGCGCGGCGCCGGCATCACGGCGATCAACTTCGACCTGATGTACGGACTGCCGCACCAGACGCCGGAGACGATCCGGCGCACCATCGAACTCACCCACGCCTTCGCGCCGAGCCGCGTCGCCCTGTTCGGCTACGCCCACGTGCCGTGGTTCAAGAAGCATCAGCGGCTCATCGACGAGGCGGCGCTGCCGGGCGCCAACGCACGCTTCGAACTGGAGCAGACGGCGCGTGCCGCGCTGGCCGAGTACGGTTACGAGGCGATCGGCCTCGACCACTTCGCGCTGGCCACCGACGAGATTGCGGTCAAGGCGAAGTCCGGCGAACTCCACCGCAACTTCCAGGGCTACACCACCGACGACGCCGGTACGCTGATCGGCATCGGCTGTTCGTCGATCGGCAAGGTGCACCAGGGCTTCGCCCAGAACGACCCGGACATCGGCCGCTGGCGCAAGGCGGTCGACGCCGGACGCCTGCCGATCGCCAAGGGCAAGGCACTCGACGCCGACGACCGGCTGCGCGCCGACATCATCGAACGGGTGATGTGCGACTACGCCGTCGACGTCGACGAGGTCTGCGCCGCGCACGGCATGACGCGGGACGCGGTCGGGGACGCTTTCGAGCGGTTGATCGAGCCGGCACGCGACGGGCTGGTCGAGGTCGACGGGGCGAAGATCCGCGTCACCGAGGCGGGCCGACCGCTGGTGCGCATCGTCGCCGCCGCCTTCGACGTCTATCTGGCGCGCGCCGCGGCCCGGCATTCCGTGGCGGTGTGAGCGACGCCCTCCCCGCCCGTCAATCGACCGCGATGTCGGCGACGACCGCGTTCAGCGCCGCCACCAGATCGGCGGGTGTGACGCGGATCTCCAGGCCGCGGCGGCCGCCGGAGACATGGATCCTTTCGGGCAGCAGCAGCGCGGCGTCGGCGACGATCGCCAGCGGCCGCTTGGTGCCGAAGGGCGAGATGCCGCCGAGTACGTAGCCGGTGAGGCGCTGGGCGTCGGCCTTGTCGCCCATTTCGGCGCGCTTCCAACCGAGCGCCCTGGCCGCCAGCGGCAGGCCGAGCTTGCGGACGACGGGGACGAGCGCCAGTGCGTGGGCCTTCGCCCCGTCACTCACCACCAGCGTCTTGAACACGCTTGCCGGATCGAGCCCGAGCTTCTCCGCCGCCTCGAGGCCGTAGGCTTCGGCGCGCGGGTCGTGAGCGTATTCGAGGAGGTCGAAGGCGATCTTCTTCGCCTTCAGGAAGGTGGTGGCGGGGGTGGCGGCCAAGGCGGGCTCCGGTCGCGAGGAACACAGCGTTGTTCTAGCGCGACCCGCCCACGACGAAAAAGCCCCGCCGGACGGGCGGGGCTCGCTCGGTTCCCGGAAACGGTACGCCGAAGGCGTCAATGCGTCCCGGTCAGGTGGCAGATGCCGCAGATGTCGGTGATGCGGATGCGGTCCTGCTTCTCGATGGCGATGAGGCCGCGGCGCTTCAGGTCCGAGATCACCCGGCTCACCGTCTCGATCGTCAGGCCGAGATAGTCGGCGATCTCCTGGCGGGTCATGGTGAGTTCGATGGTCTGTTCGTCCTTCTCGCCCGAGGGGCCGGAGCAGCCGGGTTGGCCGCGCGACGGCACGAAGTGCATGAGGAAGGTCGCCACCCGCTCGAAGGCCGATTTGCGGCCGAGCAGGACGGCGTGTTCGTGCAGGCGCTCGATCTGGTCGCGCAGGCAGCGGGCGACGTGGCCCTGGAACTCGCTCGACGCCTCGATGTCGCGGCGGTCGAGGATGCGCACGACGCTCGGCGTCAACGTCTCGGCGTTGCAGTCGTAGAGCTTGCCGCCGACGACGCCGAAGAGCGAATTGGGCGCGATGATCTCCACGACCTGACGACGGCCGTCGGGCAGCAGCTTGAACAGCATCACCGCGCCTTCGATGAGCTCGTAGACGCGGTCGGCCGGGTCGCCTTCGTAGAAGACGGATTCGTGCGAGCCGACGCGCTGGGTCTTCACCCGCTGCGACCGGGCGAACTCCAGCCAAACGAGATCGGCCTCGGTTCTGGCTTCCTTGGGGAGCCCACCGGCATTGCCGAGGGCTCTATCGGAATAGGCCATGATCGTCTCCTCCTCGCCGATCCCCGACCGCCCGGCACGGGACCCGTGCCGTTCGTCCGCGATGGGGAACCGGTGCCGATCGCATCGGTCTTGCGATTCCGACGGAAGCGTCGTCACTCCTCACCTACCGATCTGATCGCCGCCGGCCCGTCACCGGTGGAGAAGGGGTGGATGTGGCGCGTCTTTCGGCTCGTTCAGGCTAGAAACAAGGCAAGACCCCCACAATTCGGGGGACCTACTTACGCCCATCTACCTAAATTCACGGCACTTCGTCTCGTCGCACGGCGGATCCGACCCTCATCGGTCCGCCCACACCCGTGTCTCACCGGAGTGGATCACAGGAGTGCGACGAGTGTGTCTCCTGAAAGTGGTTTGCGCAACAGCCGCACCAGCGGCAGATCGCGCAATTCGTCTTCGATCACCTTCTGCGCCTGGCCGGTGATGGCGATGACCCGCGGGCGGGGGGAGAGACGGTCGAGCCAACGGATGACCTGGGCGCCGCCGATGCCCGGCAGGCCGAGGTCGACGATGACCACGTCGTCGGCGGCCGGCGGTGCGCCCTCGAAGAAACTCTCGGCATCGGGATGCGACACGACGTCGTGGCCGAGAGCCTGCAGCAGGAAGCGCAGGCTGTCGGCGACGCCGGGGTCGTCTTCCAGGATGTGGACGGACCCGGGCGGCGCGTGCCGCGCCCCGGTCGTTGTCTCTGTCATTCTCGCGTACTCGGCCGAACGGATGAGATGTCACCATCGTCCGAAACGGTTCAGAGCGCGATCCGTAGAGTTCCCGATCGCCGATCACCAGCGCGTCAACGCTCCGCGCCGGCCCCTCGAAACGACACGAGGCCCGTCCGGGGGACGAGCCTCGCAGCGTGGAAATCGACGGATGGAGACCGCGTTCAGCCGTGTTCGCCGGTCAGCACGATTCGGACGAGATCGGCGGCGTTGCGGGCGCCGAGCTTCTCCATGATGCGGGCGCGATGCACCTCGATGGTGCGTGGGCTGATGCCGAGATGGCGTCCGGCCTCCTTGTTGGAGGCGCCGGCGGTGATCTGGCCGAGCACCTCGATCTCGCGCGGGGTCAGGAGATCGCGGCCGGGGAAGTCGTGGGCGACCGACTTGTGGTCGGCACCTTCGCGGCGTGCCTGGGCCTCCAGCGCCTCGTGGACGCGCTGGACGATGTGATCGGCGTCGAAGGGCTTCTCGATGAAGTCGAAGGCGCCGAACTTGATGGCGGTGACCGCCATCGGGATGTCGCCCTGACCGGAGATGATGAAGATCGGCGCCGGGTAATGATCGGCGTTGAGGGCCTTGAGGATGTCGAGGCCGGAGCGGCCGGGCATGTGGACGTCGAGGAAGACGCAGGCCGGCGGATGGGTCTTGGCGGCGTCGAGGAAGGCGTCGCCGGTCTCGTAACCGGAGACCTTGTACCCCTCGAGCTCGAAGACCACCGCGAGCGCGTCACGAACCGCCGGGTCGTCGTCCACGATGTAGATCGCCTGGTCGGATTTCTGCGCGCGTCCGATCATCTGCCACCTCGATACGTCTTTCACTCTCCGGCGCGGCGCGCTCGGAGGTCATTTCGCATTCACCGTCGCCGTCACCCCGAGGGGCAAGGACAACACGAAGGTCGCTCCGCGCCCGCCACCGCCGGGCTCGACGAGGAGATCTCCACCGTGGTTCTGAGCGATGGAGCGGGAAATCGCAAGTCCCAGCCCCAATCCGGTCTTCTTGGAAGTCGAGAAGGCCTTGAAGAGATTGCGCACCGTCTCCCCCGGGATACCGGCGCCGCTGTCCTCGACCTCGACCAGCAGCCGGCCGTCCGCGGTGCGCGTGGCGATGCGGATCCAGCGCTCGTCGCGACTCTTCACCGCCTCGATGCCGTTGCGGATGAGGTTGATCAGGATCTGCTGGATCTGGATCGGATCGGCCTCCAGGGCCGGCTGATCGGGCATCTCGTCACGAACCACCTCGACCGCGGCGCCGTCGTTGCCGAGCAGCGTCACCTCGAGCGCCTCGTCGATCAGACGACGAATGTCGACCGGCTGGCGTTCCGGTTCGCGCTTCTCGATGAACTGACGCATCTTCTGGATGATCGAGCCGGCGCGTTCGGCCTCGCGCGAGGCCTTGCCGAGGATCTCCAGCACCGCCTGATCGACCTCGTCCTCGCCGCTCTTCAGTTTGCGGGTGAGCGCCTGGAGATAGAGCATCACCGCGGTCAGCGGCTGATTGAGTTCGTGCGCCACCGCGGCGCCCATCTCGTCCATGGCGTTGACGCGCGCCATCTGGACGAGCTGCGCCTGGAGCTGGGCGAGGCGTTGTTCGACCGCCTTGCGGGGCCGGAGGTCACGCATGATGCCGATGTACTGCGGCCCCTCCGGGGTCTTCGCCTCGCCGACCGACAGTTCGATCGGGAAGACGGTGCCGTCGGCATGGCGGGCGCGAACCTCGCGGCCGATGCCGATGATCCGCCTCTCGCCGGTGCGCTGGTAGTGGCCGACCGCGGCGTCGTGCTCGGAGGCGTAGTCCGGCGGCATCAGGAAGGAGATGTTGCGGCCGACGACCGATGCCGCCTCATAACCGAAGAGTGTCTCGCAGGCCTTGTTGAAGACGAGCACGCGGGCGCGTTCGTCGATCACGACGATCCCGTCCACCGCGGTGTCGAGCACCGAGAGGAGTCGAGCCTCCGAAACCGTCGGCGACCGATCTGGCACTGCGAACTCCCCGAAAACCGCGTTCTTCCGCCGTGCGGCGACGTCGGCGCACGGAGGTCGGGATTTCTCCTGACCCGCGCACATAACATTTCATCTCGAGGAGATTCTCAAGAGAGCGTCGTGTCACTCGATCGAAGGTCGGATCCGGACCGGGTCAACGGCGGTCGAGCCAGGCGACGAGGCGGCGCGTCGCCTCGCGGATCTGCTCGGGGCTGCGGGCGAAGCACAGGCGCAACCAGCCGGCGCCGGCCGCGCCGAAGGCGGTGCCCGGAGCGAGGCCGATGTTCGCCTCGTCGACGAGGCGCAGGCCGAGTTGTGAAGTGTCGTTCTCGCCGTCGACGCCGAAGAACAGGTAGAAGGCACCCGGCGGCGGCACGAATCGGGCCCGACCGGTGGCGGCGAGCGCCTCACAGAGAATCGTCCGGCTCTCGGCGATGCGGGCGATCTGCTCGGCGAGGAAGGCGTCGCCCTGCTCCAGGGCGGCGACGGCGCCACGTTGCAGGAAGACGGCGACGCCCGAGGTCGAATACTGGATCAGGTTCTCGATCACCTGCCCCAACACCGGCGGGGCCTCGATCCAGCCGATGCGCCAGCCGGTCATCGCCCAGTTCTTGGAGAAGGTGTTGACCCACACCACCCGGTCGTCCGGCCCGGCGACGTCGTGGAACGACGCCGCGCGAGAGCTGCCGTCCCAGACGAAGCGGCCGTAGACTTCGTCGGCGACGATCCACAGGCCGTGGCGGCGGGCGAGATCGAGGATCGTCGCGAGGTCGTCGCGGCTCGCCGTCCAGCCGGTCGGATTGCAGGGCGAATTGACGAAGATGACCTTGGTCGCCGGGGTGATCGTCGCGGCGAGGCGGTCGAGATCGAGGCTCCAGCCGCGATCGTCGCGGAAGGTCATCGGCAGTTCGACCACGCGCGCGCCGCGCACCCCGACGGCGGCGGCGAAGTTCGGCCACGCCGGGGTCGGCACGATCACCTCGTCGCCGGGACCGGCGAGAGCGGTGAGCGCGATCTGGATCGACTGCATGCCGGAACCGGTGACGTAGAAGCGTTCGGGCGAGAACGAGCCGCCGTAGAGACGCTCGTGCCAATGCGCCAGCGCTTCTCGCAGATCCGGGATGCCGCGCTGCCAGGTGTAGAAGGTCTCGCCGTCGGTGAGCGAGCGCGCCGCGGCGGCGCAGATGAAGGCCGGGGTCGGCAGATCCCCCTCGCCAGCCCACAACGGGATCATCCCCTCGCGCAGGCGGCCGTAGTTCATCACCTCGACGATGCCGGAGGGCGGCGCGGCGAGGGCATGCGGGGTGAGAGAGGCGAGCAGATCGGACATGCGGGGAGACACCGGTGGGAACGTCGAGGCGAAAGCGACGCACCGGACTCTATCGCATCGGCCGATCGCCCGAGATGAAATGCGCTGATCCTTCCGATCGGGATCGCTGATGGGCGATCCCGATCGGCCGGTGATTTCGACGGGTGCGTCGCGATCGGCTCATGAGACCTGTGCGCGGATAGCCCTCGACGACCGTCTACTGACGTGATTC
>NZ_DAIPZB010000065.1:0-18950 GCF_036782435.1 Pinisolibacter sp.
CGACGTGCCCGATCGTGCCGATGTTGCAGTGCGGCTTCGTGCGTTCGAACTTTTCTTTGGCCATCGGATTTCTCCGTGCTCCTCGAGCTGGACTGATCGGCGGATCAGGCGAACTTCTTCTGGACTTCGGCGGCGACGTTCGACGGCACTTCTTCGTAGTGGTCGAACAGCATCGTGTAGCTGGCGCGGCCCTGCGAGAAGGAGCGCAGCTGGTTCACGTAGCCGAACATGTTGGCGAGCGGCACCATCGCGTTGACGATCTGCGCGTTGCCGCGGGTGTCGGTGCCGGCGATCTGGCCACGACGGGAGTTCAGGTCACCGATGACCGAGCCGAGGTATTCCTCGGGGGTCACGACCTCGACCTTCATGATCGGCTCGAGCAGCACCGCGCCGGCCTTCTCCAGGCCCTCACGGAACGCCGCACGCGACGCGATTTCGAAGGCGATGGCCGAGGAGTCGACCTCGTGGTAGGCGCCGTCGATCAGCTGGACCTTGACGTCCACGACCGGGAAGCCCGCCACCGGACCCGAGGTGAGGACCGAGTTGAGGCCCTTCTCGACGCCGGGGAAGTATTCCTTCGGCACCGAACCGCCGATGATCTTGGACTCGAACTCGAAGCCCTTGCCCGACTCGTTCGGCTCGATGTGGAACTTCACCCGGGCGAACTGGCCGGTACCACCGGTCTGCTTCTTGTGGGTGTAGTCGATGTCGGTCGAGCGGCGGATGGTTTCGCGGTAGGCGACCTGCGGGGCGCCGACGTTGACTTCCACCTTGTGGGTGCGCTTCAGGATGTCGACCTTGATGTCGAGATGAAGCTCGCCCATGCCCTTGACGATGGTCTGGCCGGACTCCGGATCGGTCGACACGCGGAAGGACGGATCCTCGGCCGCGAGCTTCGCCAGGGCGATGCCCATCTTTTCCTGGTCGCCCTTGGCCTTCGGCTCGACGGCCATCTCGATGACCGGCTCCGGGAACTCCATGCGCTCCAGGATGACGCCCTTGTTGGGGTCGCAGAGCGTGTCGCCGGTGCGGGTCTCCTTGAGGCCGACCAGCGCGACGATGTCGCCGGCATAGGCCTCGGAGATCTCTTCGCGGCTGTCGGCGTGCATGAGAACCATGCGGCCGACGCGCTCGGTCTTGCCACGGACGGAGTTGAGCAGGCTGACGCCCTTCTCGAGCTTGCCCGAGTAGATGCGGCAGAAGGTCAGGATGCCGTACTGGTCGTCCATCAGCTTGAAGGCGAGGAGAGCCAGCGGATCGGCGTCCGACGACTTGCGCTCGGTCTCTTCCTCGGTCTTGAGGTCGATACCCTTGATCGACGGGCGATCGAGCGGCGACGGCAGATAGTCGACGACGGCGTCGAGGAGCGGCTGCACGCCCTTGTTCTTGAAGGCCGAGCCACAGAGAACCGGGAAGAAGGCGCCCTCGATGACGGCCTTGCGGAGAAGGCGCTTGATGGTCGCCTCGTCGGGCATGATGCCTTCGAGGTACTGCTCCATCGCGGTCTCGTCGAGTTCGACGCAGGCCTCGATCATCTCGAGACGGGCGGCCTCGCACTTGTCGGCGAGATCGTCCGGGATCTCTTCGTCGTGGTACTTGGCGCCGAGCGCCTCGTCTTCCCACACGACGGCCTTCATGCGGACGAGGTCCACGAGGCCCTTGAAGTTGGACTCCGCACCGATCGGGATCTGGATCGGGATCGGCTTGGCGCCGAGGCGGGTCTTGATGTCCGAGATGCAGCGGTCGAAGTCGGCGCCGATCTTGTCCATCTTGTTGGCGAAGACGATGCGCGGCACCTTGTACTTGTCGCCCTGGCGCCACACGGTCTCGGTCTGCGGCTCCACACCCTGGTTGGAGTCGAGCACGCACACCGCACCGTCGAGCACGCGCAGCGAACGCTCGACTTCGATGGTGAAGTCGACGTGCCCGGGGGTGTCGATGATGTTCAGGCGCTTGCCGTTCCAGAAGGTGGTGGTGGCCGCCGAGGTGATGGTGATGCCACGCTCCTGCTCCTGCTCCATGAAGTCCATGGTGGCAGCGCCGTCGTGAACTTCACCGATCTTGTGGCTCTTACCGGAATAGTAGAGCACACGTTCGGTGGTCGTCGTCTTGCCGGCATCGATGTGGGCCATGATGCCGAAATTGCGATAGTCTTCGATGGCGTGCGTGCGGGGCATGATCGTGTCGCCTCAAACGTCGTAAGGAGCGGAACTCACCAGCGATAATGGGAGAAGGCGCGGTTCGCCTCGGCCATGCGGTGGGTGTCCTCCCGCTTCTTCACCGCGTTGCCGCGGTTGTTCGACGCGTCGAGCAGCTCGGCGGAGAGACGCTCGGTCATCGTCTTTTCGTTGCGGCCACGAGTGGCCGTGAGGAGCCAGCGGATGGCCAGCGCCTGACGACGCTCGGCACGAACTTCCACCGGCACCTGATAGGTGGCGCCACCGACGCGGCGCGAGCGGACTTCGATCTGCGGCGCCACGTTCTCGAGCGCCTGATGGAAGATCGCCAGCGGATCCTGGCGGGTCTTCTTCTCGATCAGGTCGAAGGCACCGTAGACGATCGACTCGGCGACCGACTTCTTGCCGTCTTCCATGACGTTGTTCATGAACTTGGAAACGATGACGTCACCGAACTTCGGATCCGGATTGACTTCGCGCTTCTCGGCAGCATGACGACGGGACATAGGTCTTCCTCGGTCGTTCGAAACTCAGGGATACCGGATCACTTCGGACGCTTGGCGCCGTACTTCGAGCGGCGCTGCTTGCGGTCCTTCACGCCCTGGGTGTCGAGGACACCGCGCAGGATGTGATAGCGGACGCCCGGAAGGTCCTTCACGCGGCCGCCGCGGATCATCACCACGGAGTGCTCCTGAAGGTTGTGGCCCTCGCCCGGGATGTAGCCGATCACCTCGAAGCCGTTGGTCAGACGAACCTTGGCGACCTTGCGGAGCGCCGAGTTCGGCTTCTTCGGGGTCGTGGTGTAGACGCGCGTGCACACACCACGCTTCTGCGGGCAGGATTCCATCGCGGGAGCCTTGTTCCGCTTGGTGGGAGCCTGCCGCGGAGCGCGGATGAGCTGGTTGATCGTCGGCATTCGTCTTCAGCCTTCTGATGACCCGGCCTTTCGGCCATTTCCTTTTCGCGGGCACCCCGCGCAACTCGCAGTACCCCGACACCGCCCTGGAGCGCCGTCCGGGTTCACGACCTCATTCGACCTCGCGGAACGAACGAAAAGCACCGGTCCACGAGGAGAGCCTCCCCGCCCGGCGCGAAAAGTCAGAGGACCGGGGCGAACCCGATCATGATCCTCGGCTTTCCAGATCGCGATCCCGGCAGCGTCTCGGCGCCCTGTTCCATCCGCGAGACGCGAACGAAACCCTGGCGGCCGACGGGCCTGCCGTGAAAGTGAGCGGTTTCTATCCGCGTCGCCCTCCCCCGTCAAGTGAGAAAGCGCGGGAAAATGGGCTTCCCGGTTCCGGCCGCGGCGCTTCCCGCCGGCCGAGACCCACGCTTCCTGCCGAGGAGGCCGGTCGATGGGTCGACATCGGCCGAATCGAGCTGCGTCTCGGACGGATTTTCTGCTTGGGATACGTGCGCTGCGTCCGATTCACCACCATGGCGTTGTGTTGCCGGCTTCATAATGGCGTCACACCGTCATGAATGCTGATATTTTGAATTGCTTTAAACTTTCCTTTACGTAAACCCGACGTGATACGTATGCAAGATACATCCGACGTCGGAAGGGGGAGAGCCATGGCGGGCTGGATGACGCGCATTTCGATCGCTGCGAGAATCGCGATTCTCTGTCTGGTTCCCGTCCTTGCGGCTGCGGGTATCGGGCTGGGTCTGCTGGTGAAGGAACGAGGAATCGCCATCGAGGCCGAACGGGTCGCCGATGCCGTCCGGCTCGCACCGAGCATCTCGGGGCTGGTTCACGAACTGCAACGGGAGCGCGGCACGTCGGCCGGCTTCATCGGATCGAAGGGCAAGGAGTTCCAGGCAGAGCTGCGCGAATCGCGCGGCGATACCGACAAGGCTCTGACCGCTTACCGGAAGGCCTTCGGGACGGCCGGCGGGGGAGCCATGGTCTCGGCTTTCGCGCGACCGGCGACGGCGGCGGAGAAGAACCTCGCCCGACTCGCGGCGGTCCGCGACGACATCGGCGCCGCGAAACTCTCGGCGCCCGACTCCGCGGCCTTCTACACTTCGACCATCGCCGATCTTCTGGCGTTGACCGAAGCGGTGATCGGAATCACAGACGATGGCGAGATCGTCCGGGCGCTCGTCGGCTGGAACGCCCTGCTGCAGGGCAAGGAACGCGCCGGACAGGAACGCGCGGCGGGCGCCAGCGGATTCGGGAGCGGCAGTTTCGCTCCGGCCGTCCATCGCAGCTTCGTCCGGCTCGCGGCGCAGCAGGACACGTTCTTCGGACGCTTCCGCGATCTGGCGACGCCGGACTGGATCGGCGCGTGGAACGCCGCGCTCGCCGGGCCGGTACAGAAGGAGGTCGATCGGATGCGAGCGGTCGCCTGGGAGGCGCCCTTCGGCGCCGACGTGGGCTCGGTCGCGTCGCAGGCCTGGTTCGATGCGGCCAGCCGGCGCATCGACGCGCTCAAGACGATCGAGGACCGGGTCGCCGGCGATATCGTCGCGGTCGCCGACGCTCGAGCCGCCGACGCGCGCTCGACGTTCTGGATCCTGGCCGGCTTCCTCGCCGTCCTCGCCGTCGTCACGGCGGCGATCTCCGTCTACGTCGCCCGCTCGATCTCACGGCCGGTCGGCCGCCTCTCGGAGGTGATGCGCCGGCTCGCCGACAACGACGTGTCGGTCACGGTGGAAGGTCGCGAGCGGGGCGACGAGATCGGCGGAATGGCGAGGGCCGTCGCGGTTCTCCGCGAGAACGTGGTGGAACGCATGCGCCTCGAGGGCGAAGCCGAAGCCGAACGGAAGCGCGAACGCGATCGGCAGGCGCATGTCGACCGCATCGTCACGGAATTCCGCACGACCATCACCGCGACCCTCTCGGCGCTCGGCGGCGAAACGGATGCGATGCGGACGACCGCCGGCACGCTGACCGATGTGGCGAGCACGGCATCGAACGAAGCCGCTTCGGCACGATCGGCCTCGGCCGGCGCTTCGCAGAACGTTCAGACCGTCGCCGCGGCGAGCGAGGAACTGGCCGCGTCGATCCGAGAGATCGCCGCGCAGACGCAGAAGGCCGGCGAGATCGTCGGCCGCGCCACCGAGACGGCGATCGCCACCGACACCGACGTCTCTTCGCTGTCGAACGCCGCCGAGAAGATCGGAACCGTCGTCGGGATGATCCGCGACATCGCCGGCCAGACCAACCTGCTGGCGCTCAACGCCACGATCGAGGCGGCGCGGGCGGGGGAGATGGGCAAGGGCTTCGCCGTGGTCGCCTCCGAGGTGAAGGCTCTCGCCCAACAGACCTCGGTGGCCACCACCGAGATCGCCGATCAGATCGCCGGCATCCAGGCCTCGACCCGCGGGGCGGTCGACGCCATCCGCTCGATCACCAAGGCGATCGGCGAGATCTCGGTCCTGACCACGACCATCGCATCGGCGGTCGAAGAGCAGGAAACGGCGACCCGCGAGATCGCCCAGTCGGTGCAGTGCGCCTCCGACGGTACCGGGCAGGTCGCCCGCAATGTCGCCAGCGTCGACGAGGCGATCATCGCCACCAGTTCGGAGGCGGGCCGGGTGCGCAGCGCATCGGACACGTTGACGCGCGCCGCAGCGGAGCTGTCGCATTCGGTCGAACGGTTCCTTCGCGACGTCTCCGACGGCGGCTGCGGCAAGGCCGCCGCCTGAAGTCGACCGGAAAACGAACCGGTAGGGGCGATCCGACGCCGAAAACGAAGAGCGCCGCGGTTTCCCGCGGCGCTCACTTCATTTTCCCGATCGATCCGGTCGATCATACGAGATCCGGCGGATCGCTTCACGGCGCCGGATCGAACTCGTCCAAAAACCCTTGTGTGGACCGGATTTTTGGACGGTCGGAATACGAAGTCCGGATGGATTCATCCGGACTTCGTATCACTCGGCGGCGGGCAGAGCCGGCGCTTCGATCTCGATGGCGCCGGCCTGGGCCTTGCGCTCCTCGACGATGAGCTCGTCGCGGTGCGTGGCGATCTGACGGACGCGGTTCATCACCGAACCGGTGCCGGCCGGGATCAGACGGCCGACGATGACGTTCTCCTTGAGGCCTTCCAGGGCGTCGATCTTGCCGGCGACCGCCGCTTCGGTGAGGACGCGGGTGGTCTCCTGGAACGACGCGGCCGAGATGAACGAACGGGTCTGCAGCGAGGCCTTGGTGATGCCGAGCAGCACGGGCACGCCCGAGGCCGGCTTCTTGCCTTCCGAGATCAGCTTCTCGTTCATCATGTCGAGGTCGAGGCGGTCGATCTGCTCGCCGGAGATGGTGTCGGACTCGCCCGGATCGGTGATCTCGACCTTCTGCAGCATCTGCCGGACGATGACCTCGATGTGCTTGTCGTTGATCACCACGCCCTGGAGCCGGTAGACCTCCTGGATCTCGTTGACGAGGAACGCCGCGAGAGCCTCCACGCCCTTGATCGCCAGGATGTCGTGCGGCGCCGGGTTGCCGTCGAGGATGTACTCGCCCTTCTCGATGGTGTCGCCGTCCTGGAGATGGACGTGCTTGCCCTTCGGGATCAGGTACTCGATCGGCTCCGAACCGTCCGCCGGCTCGATCAGGATGCGACGCTTGTTCTTGTAGTCGCGTCCGAAGCGAACCGTGCCGTCGGTCTCCGCGATGATCGCGTGGTCCTTGGGACGACGCGCCTCGAAGAGTTCGGCGACGCGCGGCAGACCGCCGGTGATGTCGCGGGTCTTGGCGGACTCGAGCGGGATACGGGCGACGACGTCGCCGGCGTTGACCTTCGAGTTCGGGTCGACCGAGAGGATCGCGTCCACCGGCAGGGTGTAGCGAGCCTCGCCGCCGCGGCTGAGGCGGGAGATCTTGCCGTCATGGCCCTTGATGACGATCGCCGGCTTGAGATCCGAGGTGCGGGTCGAGGTGCGCCAGTCGATGACGACGCGCTTGGTGATGCCGGTCGCCTCGTCGGTCGTCTCGGTCATGGTCTGCGCGTCGATCAGGTCCTCGTAGCCGATGACACCATCGACTTCGGTCAGGATCGGCCGGGTGTAGGGATCCCACTCGGCGATGCGCTGGCCACGCTTCACCTTGTCTCCCTCGTCGACGAACAGACGGGCGCCGTAGATCAGACGATGGGTGGCACGCTCCGAGCCGTCGGCGTCGATGACGGCGACGGTGACGTTGCGGCCCATGACGACCAGACGGCCTTCCGAGTCGCGCACGACGTTGCGGTTGCGGATAGCGATGGTGCCTTCGAAGTTGGATTCGACGAAGGAACTATCCACCACCTGCGCCGTACCACCGACGTGGAAGGTGCGCATGGTGAGCTGGGTGCCCGGCTCGCCGATCGACTGGGCGGCGATGACGCCCACCGCTTCGCCCATGTTGACCGGGGTACCACGGGCGAGGTCGCGGCCGTAGCACTGGACGCAGACGCCGATCTTGGTCTCGCAGGTCAGCACCGAACGGATCTTGACCGACTGGATGCCGGCGCCTTCGATCCGCTTGACGTGACCTTCGTCGATCAGCTCGCCCTTGGCCACCAGCACCTCGCCGGAGGCGGGGTCGGTGATGTCCTCGGCGGCGACGCGGCCGAGGACGCGGCTGCCGAGCGAGGCGACGACCTGACCGGCGTCGACGATCGCCTGAACGTGGATGCCGCCTTCCGAGCCGCAGTCCTGTTCGGTGATGATCGAATCCTGCGCCACGTCGACGAGACGACGGGTGAGGTAACCCGAGTTCGCGGTCTTGAGCGCGGTGTCGGCGAGGCCCTTACGCGCACCGTGGGTCGAGTTGAAGTACTCGAGCACGGTCAGGCCTTCCTTGAAGTTCGAGATGATCGGCGTCTCGATGATCTCGCCCGACGGCTTGGCCATCAGGCCGCGCATGGCGGCGAGCTGGCGCATCTGGGTCGGCGAGCCACGGGCGCCGGAGTGCGACATCATGTAGATCGAGTTGATCGGCTTCTGGCGGCCGGTCTCCTGGTCGATCTGGACCGCGGAGATGCGCTTCATCATCTCCTCGGCGATACGGTCGGTGCACTTCGCCCAGGCGTCGACGACCTTGTTGTACTTCTCACCCTGGGTGATCAGGCCGTCCTGGTACTGCTGCTCGAACTCCTTCGCGGCGGCCTGGGTCTCGGACACCATCTTGGGCTTGGTGTCCGGGATGACCATGTCGTCCTTGCCGAACGAGATGCCGGCCTTGAAGGCGTTGGTGAAGCCGAGCGACATGATGCGGTCGCAGAAGATCACCGTCTCCTTCTGACCGCAGGTACGGTAGACCGCGTCGATCATCGCCGAGATGTTCTTCTTCGTCATCTGCTGGTTGCAGACGTCGAAGGTGATGCCCGGGTGCTTCGGCAGCAGTTCGCCGATGAACAGACGGCCCGGGGTGGTCTCGTAGATCTTGGTGTAGGGCTTGCCCTCGGCGTCGACGCCGGTCCAGCGGCCGCGGATCTTCGAGTGCAGGGTCACGACCTTGTTCTCGAGGGCGTGCTGCATCTCACCGAGGTTGCCGAAGGCCATGCCTTCGCCCGGCTCGTTGGCGTTCATCAGCGACAGGTAGTAGAGGCCGAGAACGATGTCCTGCGACGGCACGATGATCGGCGCGCCGTTCGCCGGGTGCAGGATATTGTTGGTCGACATCATCAGCACGCGGGCTTCCAGCTGCGCTTCGAGCGACAGCGGGACGTGCACGGCCATCTGGTCGCCGTCGAAGTCGGCGTTGAACGCCGTGCAGACGAGCGGATGCAGCTGGATCGCCTTGCCCTCGATCAGCACCGGCTCGAAGGCCTGGATGCCGAGGCGGTGGAGGGTCGGGGCGCGGTTCAGCATCACCGGATGCTCGCGAATGACCTCGTCGAGGATGTCCCAGACCTCGGGACGCTCCTTCTCGACGAGCTTCTTCGCCTGCTTGACCGTCGAGGACAGGCCCTTGGCGTCGAGACGCGAGTAGATGAACGGCTTGAACAGCTCGAGCGCCATCTTCTTCGGCAGGCCGCACTGATGCAGCTTGAGTTCCGGGCCGACGACGATGACCGAACGGCCGGAATAGTCGACGCGCTTGCCGAGCAGGTTCTGGCGGAAGCGGCCCTGCTTGCCCTTGAGCATGTCGGCGAGCGACTTCAGCGGGCGCTTGTTGGCGCCGGTGATGACGCGGCCGCGACGGCCGTTGTCGAACAGCGCATCGACCGCTTCCTGAAGCATGCGCTTCTCGTTGCGGATGATGATGTCCGGGGCGCGCAGTTCGATCAGCCGCTTCAGACGGTTGTTGCGGTTGATGACGCGGCGGTAGAGGTCGTTGAGATCCGAGGTCGCGAAGCGGCCGCCGTCGAGGGGGACGAGCGGGCGCAGATCCGGCGGGATGACCGGCACGACGGTGAGGATCATCCACTCGGGACGGTTGCCCGACTCGATGAAGGACTCGACCAGCTTCAGCCGCTTGGCGAGCTTCTTCGGCTTCAGGTCACCGGTCGCCTCGGCGATCTCGACGCGCAGCTGATCGGCGAGCTTCGGCAGGTCCATGGCCGAAAGCATGTCGCGGATGGCCTCGGCGCCGATCTGGGCGGTGAAGCTGTCCTCGCCGTAGTCGTCCTGAGACTTGAGGAACTCCTCCTCGCTGAGAAGCTGATGCAGCTTCAGCGGCGTGAGGCCCGGCTCGGTGACGACGTAGTTCTCGAAGTAGAGGATGCGCTCGAGGTCCTTGAGCGTCATGTCCATCAGCATGCCGATGCGGCTCGGCAGCGACTTCAGGAACCAGATGTGGGCGACGGGAGCGGCGAGCTCGATGTGGCCCATGCGCTCGCGACGGACGCGCGACAGGGTCACTTCGACGCCGCACTTCTCGCAGATGACGCCCTTGTACTTCATGCGCTTGTACTTGCCGCACAAGCACTCGTAGTCCTTGATCGGTCCGAAGATCCGGGCGCAGAACAGGCCGTCGCGCTCCGGCTTGAAGGTCCGGTAGTTGATCGTCTCGGGCTTCTTGATCTCGCCGTAGGACCAGGAGAGGATCTTCTCGGGGGAGGCGATCGAGATCCGGATGGCGTCGAAGACCGGCGCCGTCGGGGTCTGGGGCGAGAAGATGTTCATCACGTCTTGATTCATCGGGCGGTCTCCTTCGGTGGTCGGCCCGCTCCCGTCGCCGCAACGGGGAGCACGATCACCCGAGATTTCCAGTCACTCGGCTCGGACCCCCTCGGGCGACGACGTCGCCCCACGCGGGTCCCGGCACACGTTTCACTTCGGAACGCCGCGGCCCCCTCCCCGGCTCACCGCCGGAGGGGACCGCGATTTCAGCGGCGGATCACTCCGCCGCCTGGGCCTCGCCCTCTTCGTCCGCCGGACGACCCGGCACACCCACCAACTCGACGTTGAGGCTGAGCGACCGCATTTCCTTGACGAGCACGTTGAAGCTCTCGGGAATGCCGGCCTCGAAGGTGTCGTCGCCACGGACGATCGCCTCGTAGACCTTGGTGCGGCCGGCCACGTCGTCGGACTTGACCGTGAGCATCTCCTGCAGCGTGTAGGCCGCGCCGTAGGCTTCGAGCGCCCAGACTTCCATTTCGCCGAAGCGCTGGCCGCCGAACTGCGCCTTGCCGCCCAGCGGCTGCTGGGTGACGAGCGAGTAGGGACCGATCGAACGGGCGTGGATCTTGTCGTCGACCAGGTGGTGCAGCTTCAGCATGTAGATGTAGCCGACCGTGACCTTGCGATCGAACTGATCACCGGTGCGACCGTCGAACAGGGTGACCTGACCCGAATGGGCCAGACCCGCCTTGTCGAGAGCCGCCTCGATGTCGTGCTCCTTGGCGCCGTCGAACACCGGAGTGGCGATCGGCACGCCCTTCTTGACCGTCTCGGCGAGACGGACGACGGAGGCGTCGTCGTAGTCGCCGGGCTGCTCGCCCTTGATGTTGTCGCCGTAGATGTCGACCATCTCCGACCGCAGCGGGGTGAGATCGCCCGACCTGCGATAGGCTTCGAGCATCGCGTCGATCTTCTTGCCCATGCCGGCGCAAGCCCAGCCGAGATGGGTCTCGAGGATCTGTCCGACGTTCATGCGCGAGGGCACGCCGAGCGGGTTCAGCACGATGTCGACGTTGGTGCCGTCTTCGAGATAGGGCATGTCCTCGACCGGAACGATGCGAGAGACGACACCCTTGTTGCCGTGACGGCCGGCCATCTTGTCGCCGGGCTGGATCTTGCGCTTGATGGCGACGAAGACCTTGACCATCTTCATGACGCCCGGGGGCAGCTCGTCACCGCGCTGCAGCTTCTCCACCTTGTCGATGAAGCGCTGCTCGAGGCGCTTGCGGCTCTCGTCGTACTGACCGCGCAGGGCTTCGATCTCGCCCATCAGCTTGTCGTCGGCGACGGCGAACATCCACCACTGCGACCGCGGATACTCCTCGATCAGCTCCTGGGAGAGCACCTGCTCCTTCTTGAAGCCCTTGGGGCCGGAGACGGCGGTCTTGCCGATGAGCATCTCGGTGAGGCGACCGTAGACGTTGCGGTCGAGGATCGCCTGCTCGTCGTCGCGGTCCTTGGCGAGGCGTTCGATCTCCTCGCGCTCGATCGCCATGGCGCGCTCGTCCTTCTCGACACCATGCCGATTGAACACGCGCACTTCGACGATCGTGCCCTGGACGCCCGGGGGAACGCGCAGGGACGTGTCGCGCACGTCCGAGGCCTTCTCGCCGAAGATGGCGCGCAGCAGCTTCTCTTCCGGCGTCATCGGGCTCTCGCCCTTCGGCGTGATCTTGCCGACCAGGATGTCGCCCGGACGGACTTCCGCGCCGATGTAGACGATGCCGGCTTCATCGAGGTTCTTCAGCGCCTCTTCGGAGACGTTCGGGATGTCGCGGGTGATCTCTTCCGGACCGAGCTTGGTGTCACGGGCCATCACCTCGAACTCTTCCAGATGGATCGAGGTGAAGACGTCGTCCTTGACGATGTTCTCGGAGAGAAGGATCGAGTCCTCGAAGTTGTAGCCGTTCCACGGCATGAAGGCGACGAGGACGTTGCGGCCGAGCGCCAGATCGCCGAGATCGGTCGAGGGACCGTCGGCGATGATGTCGCCCTTCTCGATGATGTCGCCGACGCGCACCAGCGGACGCTGGTTGATGCAGGTCGACTGGTTCGAGCGCTGGAACTTCATCAGACGGTAGATGTCGACGCCCGACTTGGCCGGGTCGAGATCTTCCGTGGCGCGGATGACGATACGGGTGGCGTCCACCTGATCGACGATGCCGCCGCGCTTGGCGCCGATGGCGGCGCCGGAGTCACGGGCGACGACCGATTCCATGCCGGTGCCGACGAACGGCGCCTCGGCGCGCACCAGCGGCACGGCCTGACGCTGCATGTTGGAGCCCATCAGCGCGCGGTTGGCGTCGTCGTTCTCGAGGAACGGGATGAGCGCCGCGGCGACCGAGACCAACTGCTTCGGCGACACGTCCATGTAGTCGACGCGGTCGACCGGCACCATGAGCGGCTCGCCGGCGTGACGGCAGACGATCAGCTCTTCGGTGAGGCGGCCGTCCTTGTCGATCACGGCGTTCGACTGGGCGACGTAGTGCTTGTACTCCTCGGTGGCCGACAGATAGACGACCTCCTCGGTCACCCGGCCGTCGCGCACCTTGCGGTACGGAGCCTCGATGAAGCCGTACTTGTTGACGCGGGCGAAGGTCGCCAGCGAGTTGATGAGACCGATGTTTGGGCCTTCCGGCGTCTCGATCGGGCACATGCGGCCGTAATGGGTCGGGTGCACGTCGCGCACTTCGAAGCCGGCGCGCTCGCGGGTCAGACCGCCGGGGCCGAGCGCCGAGAGACGACGCTTGTGCGTGATCTCGGAGAGCGGGTTGGTCTGGTCCATGAACTGCGAGAGCTGCGAGGAACCGAAGAACTCGCGCACCGCGGCGGCGGCCGGCTTGGCGTTGATCAGGTCCTGCGGCATGACGGTGTCGATCTCGACACTGGACATGCGCTCCTTGATGGCGCGCTCCATGCGCAAGAGGCCGACGCGATACTGATTTTCCATCAGTTCGCCGACGGAACGGACACGGCGGTTGCCGAGGTTGTCGATGTCGTCGATCTCGCCCTTGCCGTCGCGCAGGTCGAGCAGCGTGCGGATCACCGACAGGATGTCGTCCTTGCGGATGGTGCGGACGGTGTCCTCGACGTCGAGGTCGAGGCGCATGTTCATCTTGACGCGGCCGACGGCCGAGAGGTCGTAGCGCTCGGCGTCGAAGAACAGCGAATGGAACATCGCTTCCGCCGTCTCGATGGTCGGCGGCTCGCCCGGACGCATGACACGGTAGATGTCGAAGAGCGAGTCCTCGCGGGTCTCGTTCTTGTCGACCGCCAGCGTGTTGCGGATGTAGGCGCCGGTGTTGACATGGTCGATGTCGAGGACCGGGATCTCCAGATAGCCGAGATCGAGAATCTGACGGATCAGCTTCTCCGTCAGCTCCTGGCCGGCTTCGGCGTGGATGAGACCGGTCTTGCCGTCGACGATGTCCTCGGCGAGATACTGGCCGACGACCTCCTCGTCCGTCACCTTCAGAGCCTTGAGGCCCTTCTCGGCGAGGATGCGGGCCTGACGGGCGGTGAGCTTCTTGCCGGCTTCGAGCACGACCTCGCCGGTGTCGGCATCGACCAGATCGACGATCGCCTTGAAGCCGCGCATGCGGGCGGCGTCGTAGGGGACGCGCCACGCCGAGCCGGAGCGCTCGTAGGCGAGCTTGTTGTAGAACGTGCCGAGGATCTCCTCGCCGTCCATACCGAGGGCGAAGAGCAGCGACGACACCGGGATCTTACGGCGGCGATCGATACGCGCGTAGACGATGTCCTTGGCGTCGAACTCGATGTCGAGCCAGGAACCGCGGTACGGGATGATGCGCGCGGCGAACAGGAGCTTGCCCGACGAGTGGGTCTTGCCCTTGTCGTGATCGAAGAAGACGCCCGGCGAGCGGTGCATCTGCGAGACGATGACGCGCTCGGTGCCGTTGACGATGAAGGTGCCGTTGTCGGTCATGAGCGGCATGTCGCCCATGAAGACGTCCTGCTCCTTGATGTCCTTGACGGACTTGGCGCCGGTATCCTCGTCGACGTCGAAGACGATGAGGCGCAGCGTCACCTTGAGCGGCGCGGCGAAGGTCATGCCGCGCTGGCGGCATTCGTCGACGTCGTACTTCGGCGGCTCGAATTCGTAGCGCACGAACTCGAGCAGGGCCTTGCCCTGGAAGTCGGAGATCGGGAACACCGACTTGAACACGGCCTGCAAGCCTTCGTCCGGACGGCCGCCACGCGGCTCGTCCACCTGCAGGAACTGGTCGTAGGACGCCTTCTGGACTTCGATCAGGTTGGGCATCTCCGCCACTTCCCGGATCGAACCGAAGAACTTGCGGACTCGTCTACGACCGTTGAACGTCTGGGCCATTGTCGTCCTCGCTCGGGTAACCGACGGCAATCCGAAGAACCCGCCTCGGGTCGAGACCGTTGCCGGCCTCGGCGGATGCTCGGGAGCACCGTCGTCTCCCACTTCCATTGGGCTTCCACCGCATCGACCCGGAGTAGCAGGGACCCGCCGCCCCTCGCGCTCCAGTAGACACGATTCTCGTCAATTCGGCGCGCAACCCTCAGAGCGCCGAAAATCCCGGGCCACGAAAAGGCGACCCGGGATGATCTTCGTGACGCGGGCGATGAGCCCGCGCCGGATCACTTGAGCTCGACCTTGGCGCCGGCGCCTTCGAGCTGCTTCTTGACCTTCTCGGCCTCGTCCTTGCCGATGCCTTCCTTGACGGCCTTCGGAGCGGCTTCGACCAGGTCCTTGGCTTCCTTGAGGCCGAGGCCGGTGATCGCGCGCACTTCCTTGATCACGTTGATCTTGTTGGCGCCCGCGTCGGCGAGGATGACGTTGAACTCGGTCTGCTCTTCGACCGGAGCGGCAGCGGCGGCCGGGCCGGCAGCGGCGGCGACGGCCACCGGAGCGGCGGCGGAGACGCCCCACTTCTCTTCGAGCATCTTCACGAGCTCGGCGGCTTCCAGGATGGTCAGGGCGGACAGGTCGTCCACGATCTTGGCGATATCGGCCATTTGTCTACTACCTTCTGAGTTCTGTTCGATCGGATCTTCGAATGACGCGAAGACGGCTCACGCCGCCTGGTCCTTGTCGGCGCGCGCCTGGATGACGCGAGCGAGCGCACCGGCGGGAGCGGCCAGCACCGAGGCCAGCTTGGAAGCCGGCTGGTTGATGACGCCCGCGATCTTGGCGCGCAGTTCGTCGAGCGACGGCAGATCGGCCAGAGCCTTGACGCCGGCGGCGTCGAGGGACTGCTTGCCGAGGCCGCCACCAAGGATCACGAACTTGTCGTTGGCCTTGGCGAATTCGGCAGCGACCTTGGGGGCGGCGACCGGATCCTTCGCAGAAAGGATGACGGTCGGGCCCTTGAACAGGTCGGCCATGTGCTCGAGTTCGGTGCCGACGAGAGCCAGCTTGGCGAGACGGTTCTTCGCGACCTTGACGGTGCCACCAGCGGCACGAACCTTCCCGCGCAGAGCGGTCATGTTCGCCACGGTGAGCCCCGCGTACTTCGCGACCACAACGGAGCCAGTCGTCTTGAACTGGACGTTGAGGGACGCGACGAGTTCGCGCTTTTCGGCTCTATCCACGATAGCCTCACACCTCATGACCTCGTGAGCGAGCTCGACGAGGCCGGTTGCAGGGGGTGCGTTCGGGTGATCCTCCCGCACCTCTCTCTTCCTGTCCCCTCCGCCTCGGATCTCTCCGGTCAGAGGTGCAACGGTCCGAACCGATCGCGTGGGGGTTTCCCACGGAACTCGTTCCATCCCGTCTCGTGCAGGCCCCTCGGATCGCACCCGAGTTCGTACGAATTAAGCGGTGGGGCGAACCCCGCCACGCCTGCAGTCTCGGACAGGCACTCCCTCCCCGCGCCCTCACGGGCCTGGATCGGGAGCCCCCTTCCGGTGCGGAGGACATCCGCCCCGGAAGTCTCCACCGGACGTCGGCGAACCGTCGTCCGGTCGAAATCTTCGCGTCACCGGTCGGCGACGCGACGGTCGCCTCGGTGAGCGACACTCGTTCGCCGTCGCTCAGTGAGCGACACTCGTTCGCCGTCGCTCAGTGAGCGACGTGGACCGACGCCGGGTCGATCTTGACGCCGGGGCCCATGGTCGAGGACACGGCCACGCGCTGGACGTAGGTGCCCTTGGCGCCGGTCGGCTTGGCCTTGTGCACCGCATCGGCGAAGGCGCGGATGTTCTCGATCAGCGCTTCGGTGGTGAACGAGGCCTTGCCGACGCCGGCATGGACGATGCCCGCCTTCTCGGCGCGGAACTCGACGGCGCCGCCCTTGGCATCGGTGACCGCCTTGGTCACGTCCATGGTGACGGTGCCGACCTTCGGGTTCGGCATCAGGCCGCGCGGACCGAGCACCTTGCCGAGACGGCCGACGAGCGGCATCAGGTCCGGGGTGGCGATGCAGCGATCGAAGTCGATCGTGCCGCCCTGGATGGTGGCGAGCAGATCCTCGGCGCCGACGATGTCGGCACCCGCGGCCTTGGCCTCGTCGGCCTTGGCGCCACGGGCGAAGACGGCGACGCGCACGGTCTTGCCGGTGCCGTTCGGCAGGTTGCAGACGCCGCGGACCATCTGGTCGGCGTGACGCGGATCGACGCCGAGGTTCATGGCGAGCTCGACGGTCTCGTCGAACTTGGCGGAAGCGCGATCCTTGATCATCTTCACGGCTTCTTCGAGGCCGTAGAGCTTGACGGGATCGATGCCCTCACGGGACTTGGCGACGCGCTTGGCGATCTTCGGCATCGTCTCACTCCACCACACGAAGGCCCATGGACCGCGCGGTGCCCTCGATCATCTTCGCGGCGGCGTCGATGTCGTTGGCATTGAGGTCCTTCATCTTCTTCTCGGCGATCTCCTTCACCTGGGCCTGGGTGACCTGGCCCACGAAGGAGCGGCCCGGGGTCTTCGACCCGGAACCCGGCTTCTTCTTGGTGTCGAGCTTGGCCGCCTGCTTCAGGAAGAACGACGCCGGCGGGGTCTTGAACTCGAAGGAGAACGACTTGTCGGTGAAGTACGTGATCACCACCGGGGTCGGCTGACCTTTCGGCATTTCCGCGGTCTTCGAATTGAAGTCCTTGCAGAACTGCATGATGTTCAGACCACGCTGACCGAGCGCGGGACCGATCGGCGGCGACGGGTTGGCAGAACCCGCCGGCACCTGGAGCTTGATGTAGCCCTGTACCTTCTTCGCCATTGTCTGGCTCCCAAATGGACCGCTCGGGGCTCGCCCGCACGGTGTCCTCGGAGGTGGCGGTCGGGCCGCCCGAGCTCGGCGAAAGAGCTCGGGAAAACCTCCCGCCCACCCGCTTCCCTCACCTTTCGGTAGGACTCACGGGCGTACGATGCCGGATCATGGGACCCACGATCCCCGCTCCGGCGGCCGGACGACACGAGATCGTACGGCCGATAGAGGCCGACCCCACCGCTCTCACGGTGCGGGCGACCTCCCGAATTCGTTCGTCTCAGATCTTCTCGACCTGACCGTATTCCAGATCCACCGGCGTCGCGCGACCGAAGATCGACACCGCTACCTTGAGGCGCGAGCGCTCTTCGTCGACTTCCTCGACGACGCCGTTGAACGAGGCGAAAGGACCGTCCGAGACGCGGACGTTCTCGCCGATCTCGAAGGAGATCGAGGGCTTGGGACGCTCGACGCCTTCCTGCACCTGCTGCAGGATGCGGAGCGCTTCGCTCTCGGGGATCGGCATCGGCTTGTTGTCGGAGCCGAGGAAGCCGGTCACCTTCGGGGTGTTCTTGATCAGGTGGAAGACCTGATCGGTGAGTTCGGCCTTCACCAGCACGTAGCCGGGGAAGAACTTGCGCTCGGTGTCCACCTTGCGACCGCGGCGAACCTCGACGACCTTCTCGGTCGGCACCAGGATCTGCTCGAACTGGTCGGCGAGACCGTTCTGGGCAGCCCGTTCACGGATCGACTCGGCGACCTTGTTCTCGAAATTCGAGTAGGCGTGGACGATGTACCAGCGCTTGGCCATGAACTTCTCCGCCGGACGTCGTCAGTGACCGATGCCGAGGATGAGGGAAACGCCCCACCCCATCAGCCAATCGGCCAGAAGAAAGAAGATGGCGGCGATGAAGGCCATCGCGACCACCATGAGGGTCGTGACACCGGTCTCGTTGCGGGTCGGCCAAGTGACCTTGGCGACCTCGTCGCGGACCTGCTGCACGAAGGTGAAAGGATTGCTCTTGGCCATCCGCCGCTCACGACAGGCAGGCGCGGAAGGGTGGCCCCTTCGCGCGCCTCGCTGGGACGATCTAACTAATGCGTCGACGAGGATACGGCAAGAGTAATTCGACTGGCAGGGGCAGAGGGACTCGAACCCCCGACCCTCGGTTTTGGAGACCGATGCTCTACCAACTGAGCTATACCCCTAGAGGCACAGTCGAATTTCGGCTCTCGCCGGTATCCGCCGCGGCCGGGGATTATCCACAGGCGCGGCGAAACTCGCTTTCAGCTCGGAGCCCCATCCCGAGGTGGGGCCACTGACCACTCGCCGGAGCGGGTGGCGAAGACGTCGTCGACCCCGATTCGGGCCGACGACATCCGATATCATCAGGCGATGATCTCGGCGACGACGCCGGCGCCGCCTCCGTCCGCGGTCGGCCGCGGACGGCTCGGCGCCGAAATCATCGTCAGGCGATGATCTTGGCGACGACGCCGGCGCCGACGGTGCGGCCGCCTTCACGGATGG
>NZ_DAIPZB010000066.1:0-18848 GCF_036782435.1 Pinisolibacter sp.
AACGACCACTCTGGCGCATTGCGACGCCGGTGAGCAGGGGCCGTCCACCCCATCAGCCCCGGCGAGCCCGAAGGGCGAGGGAAGGGGATCCAGCGGCCTTTCGATGAGTTGAGAGCCCCATGGATCCCCTTCCCTCGCCTGCGGCTCGCCGGGGACGACGGCTGAGTTCATGTCCACCAGGTCTGCGAATCCATGCTCTCGAGAATTACGCGAAGGTCCCCCTCGCGGGAGAAGGTGCCCGAAGGGCGGATGAGGGGGGCGCGGCCTCTCATCGACCCGCAATGTTCGCCGACGGGCCCGGTTGCCGCTCACGCGGCGCTCATCCGCCCCTTCGGGGCACCTTCCCCCGCGAGGGGGAAGGAAGGGAGCCCTCCGACGAGCCGGAGATCACCGAACAGCCTGCGAGCGATCACCCTGGAGCAGAGGGAGAGGAGCGATACGCCCTCCCCGAAGCGGGAAGAAGGAAACGGCGGAGAAGGAGAACCGCACGCCCCGCCTCAGCGGCTCAGCGCCGGGCCGATCACCGACCGGGCGACCGCTTCGCCCGCCTCGACCGTCATCTTGACCTGACCGGGCTCGAGCCTGAAACGGGTCGGGATCTTTCCGAGCACCGACGCGCGGGCGCCGCCGAGATCCTCGAAGGCGACGCGCTCCAGGCGGATCGACACCTTGTTGCAATCCCAGCCCTCCGCCGTGCCGCGCACCCGCGCCACCTCGAGCGGATCGAGCGAGCAGCGCCACGACTTCAACTTCTGCTCCCACAGCTTCATCTGCAGCCGCATCACCTCGAAGGACGAACGCACCGCGCTGTCGACCGCCGTGTCGGCGACCGCGTCGAGCAGTTCCTCGGCGTTCGGCCCCTCGAGCGTCTTGGTCCAGTCGCCGGCGACGTTGCGCCCGGCGTCGACCACGACGAAGAGGAAGGTCTCGACCGCGATCGCGTCCTCGCGGGTCAGCGGCTTGTAGGGCTCGCTCGCCGCGGCGAGCTGGATGTTGAGCCCGGCGAGCCCCCAGTTGTCGGTGAGCCCACCGTCGAGCAGCTTGATGTAGCGGACCTTGGCCGGGTCGCGATAACCCTGCAGCGTCTTCAGGTAGGAGCGCACGATCGGCGAGGTCTCGCGGTCCTTGGCCTGCGCCTCCAGCCAGTCGGGCAGCTTGAAGCCGCACTTCTCCGAGTAGTTCTGGATCACCACCGGCGCGAAGACGATCGGCACCGCGGCCGACGCCGCCACCGCGTCGGCGAGCGGATAGGAGCCGTGGTCCGAACAGATCGCCGCGAAGGTCACCGGCTCGAAGATGAACGGCGTCTTGCCGTGGATGTCGGAGGCGTTGATCCACACCACCGGCCGGCCGGGGCGGCCGAGATCGCGCAGCGTCGCCCTGCCGAAGAGGTTCTTGTCGAGCCAGGTCGGCAGGCCGGAGCGATCGTTGACGCCGCCGTCCATCGCCCGCATCAGGTTGCCGACCGAATAGACCCGCGTCCTCAGCGCCTCCTCGGCGTCGCGGTAGAGGAAGCGGCTCTCGAAGTCGGAGAGCGCCCCCCTCCCCTTCAGCCCGAAATAGGCCGCCGTCACCGAGCCGCCCGAGACGCCCGAGACGAAGCGCACCTGATCGATCGCCCGACCGCCGCCCGGCGCTTCGATCTGGTCGAGCCCCTTGAGCACGCCGAAGGAGAAGGCCGCCGCCCGCGTGCCGCCGCCGGAGAAGGCGAGGCCGACGATGGTCGAGCGCAGCGTGTCGTCGCCGGCGACCGTGTTGACCTGGGTCAGCCGCGGCAGCGCCGAAGGCCGATTGACCGGCGCATTGTCGATCGAAGCGCAGCCGGCGACCGACCCGGTGAGGAACACCAGCCCGGCGAGAGCGCGAAAGAAGGGCGAGATCGACATCGACGGGTCCGGGACGACGAAGGGGAGAAGCGATCGCCGCCTGTGCACGATCGGCTGCGGTCCTTCAAGCCTCGGAATGCGGCGACGAGAGGGCGGGGACCTCTCACGAGGGCCACGCGAGGGCGATCGAAACGTTTCGGGCTTACCTCCGGTCATTCACACTTCACCAACCGTCCCGACCGGTTCGGCTTGATTTTCCGCCAGGATCGGCGGCTTCGTGGAGCAATGCGGACTTCCTCTGGTCTTCGGGGCATCATGCCGGCGATCCATTCATCCGTGATCTCACAGGATCTCGCGCACGTCGTGCGCAGGGTGGAGAGTGCTGCGCTGCTCGGCTCCGATTTCTGCGATCGCCTGACCCGCTCCCTCGCTCAACTCTTCGACATCGCCGAACCGACCTGCTCGGACGACGATCGCGCCGCTTTCGATCGCATCCTCGTCCGCGTCGCGCCGGGAGCGACCCTGGAGGCCCGTCTCTATCTCTCCGACCGCATCGCCGATTCCGAGCTGCCGCCGCGCGAGATCCTGATCACCCTCGCCAACGACGTCACCGACGTGGCGCGCCCGATCCTGGTGCGTTCGCCGGCTCTCGACGAGGACGATCTGGTCGACATCGCCCGCGCCCGCGGTTTCGGCCACATGGGCGCCATCGCCGAGCGCCACGACCTCACCTTCCGCATCACCGACATCCTCGTGCTGCGCGGTGACGATCTGGTCCGCCGCACCGTCGCCGGCAACATCACCGCTCACATCTCCGACAAGAGCTTCGCCCGCCTGTCGCTCCAGGCGCGCGGCGACACGCTGATCGAAGCCCATCTGGTGCGACGCGACGACCTGCCGGACGTGGTGATCCGCTTCCTGGTGGAGAACGGCTCCGAGACCGCGCGCGAGGTGCTCGCCGCTCGCCCGCGCACCACCCGCCCCTTCGGCCTCGAACACGGCGCCCTGCCGATCCGCGCCGCCGAGGACGGATGGCTCGAGCCCTACGACTTCGACGCCGCGGCCGTGGTGCTGGAGCGCCTCCCCGAGGTTCGCAATCACGTCGACGGCTTCGTCCGCCGTCTCGCCGAGGGCGACCGCTTCGCCGAGGTGGTCCACGTCCTGGCGGCGATGACCGACATCCCGCTCGAGACGATGAAGCACCTGTTGGTGTCGCTCGACACCAACCCCTTCGCCGTCATCGCCCGCGCCCTGGCGCTGAAGACCGACACGGTGCGCGAGTTGTTGTCGACCGGCCCGTGGATCCATCGCCTCACCGACCGCAGCCGCGACGCCGCCATCGTCGCGTTCCGCGCCCTCGATCCCGAGGAGGCGCAGGCGCAGGTGCGCGACTGGGTGGCCTGCGAGACCGCCGGCTACGCCTGAGGCTTCGCGCGTTCGCCCGCCACGACCGATCCGAACCCGACCGGTTCTACCCGACGGGAAGATGGTCTAGGGTCGCTCTCCCCGATCGACCCCGCGGACCCTCGATGCGTATCGACCTCTCCGACATCGCCGCCACCTTCCCCGCCTTCCGCGTCGGCGTCGTCGTCGCCACCGGCATGACCATCCCGACCGAACGTCCGGCGGGGCTGGACGCCGTCGTCGCCGAGCGGCGCGCCGCCATCCGCGACCGCTTCGCCGGGCGCGAACTCGCCGAAGTGCCGGGCATCCTGCCGTGGCGGCTCGCCTACAAGGTCTTCGGCATCAAGTCGACGCGCTACCGCTGCTCGGTCGAGCGGCTGGTCAAGAACGCCCTCGCCGACCGGCCGCTGCCCGCCATCAACGGCTTCGTCGACGCCTACAACGCCGTCTCCCTCGCCCACGTCTTCCCCGTCGGCGCCGACGATCTCGACCGCATCGAGGGCGACATCTTCTTCCGCTTCTCCCGTGACGGCGACAGCTTTCTCGACATGTCGGGCGGCGAGGACGCCGCCGAAGGCGCCGGCCCCGCCGAGGATCCGCCGAAACCCGGCGAAGTGGTCTACGCCGACGCCGCCAAGGTGCTGTGCCGCCGCTGGAACTGGCGTCAGGACGCCCGCTCGCTGGTGACGCCCGCGACCTCGCGCGCCGTCCTCACCGTCCAGTCGCTCGGCGTCGGCGACCTCGACGCGGCGCTCGCCGACGTCACCGGCCTGATCGAACGCTTCTGCGGCGGCCGCACCGCGGTCACCATCGCCGACGCGGCCGAGCCCGCGAAGGCGCTGGCGATGCCGTGACGCGCCGAGCGGCGCGGCGACACGACGGAAAAAGGGGCGCGAAATCGCCTCCTCGCGGACGCCCCGGATCGCCCGTCGAACGCCCTGCCGAATTGGTCGTTGAAATGATATAAAGATATCTTTATATCGTTTTTCGACGACCATCGAGAGCGCCATGACCCTGCCCCTGCCCCCCCTCGCGACCCTGCCCGGCGACGACCTCGTCGCGGTGCTGCGCGCCGGTGGCGAGCCGACGCGGCTCCGGGTGCTGGCGCTGCTCGAGGCCGGCGATCTGACGGTCAAGGATCTCACCGCCATCCTCGGTCAGAGCCAGCCGCGCATCTCCCGCCACTTGAAGCTCCTCGTCGAGGCCGGCCTCGTCGACCGCTTCCCGGAAGGCTCGTGGGTCTACTATCGCCTGCGCGACGATGGCGCCGCCGCCGGCCTCGTTCGGCTGGTGCTCACCGCCCTCGAGCGCGACGACCTCGCCATCCGCCGCGACCGCGAGCGCCTGGAGGCGGTCAAACGCGACCACGCCGAGGAGGCGGCGCGCTACTTCGCCGCCAATGCCTCCGGCTGGGCGGCGCTGCGCTCGCTCCATGTCGACGCGCGCGAGGTCGAGGCCGCGATCCTCGCCGCCGTCGGCGATCGCCCCTTCGGCGCGCTGCTCGATCTCGGCACCGGCACCGGCCGGATGATCGAGCTTCTCGCCGGCCGCTTCGACCGCGCCGTCGGCATCGACACCTCGCACGACATGCTCGCCGCCGCCCGCGCCGAACTCGACCGCGCCGGCATCACGTCCGCCCGCGTCCAGCAGGGCGACGTCTATTCGCTGAACAGCCCACGCGACGCCTTCGACCTCGTCACCGTCCACCAGGTGCTGCACTATCTCGACGATCCGGCCCGCGCCATCCGCGAGGCGGCGCGCACGCTGCGCCCCGGCGGCCGTATGCTGATCGTCGACTTCGCCCCGCACGGGCTCGAGTTCCTGCGCGACGCCCACGCCCATCGCCGCCTCGGCTTCGGCCATCAGGAGATCGCCCGCGCCCTCGAGGGCGCCGGTCTCGACGTCGTCTCGATCCGCGATCTGCCGGCCCCGACCTCCGGCGCCGACCGTCTCACCGTCACCCTCTGGCTCGCCCGCGACCCGCGTCTCCTGGTCGCCGGCGGCGCGTCCTCGGAAAGCCTCGCATGACCGCCTCTCGACCGACCATCTCCTTCGAGTTCTTCCCGCCCAAGACGGAGAAGATGGAAGCCGCGCTGTGGCGAGCGATCGAGGGCCTCGCCCCGCTCGATCCGGCCTTCGTCTCGGTCACCTACGGCGCCGGCGGCTCGACCCGCGAACGCACCCACGGCACCGTCGCCCGCATCGTCCGCGAGACGACGCTGAAGCCGGCGGCGCATCTGACCTGCGTCGCGGCCACCCGCGACGAGGTCGACGCGGTGATCCGCTCCTATTCGGAAGTCGGCGTCTCCCACATCGTCGCCCTGCGCGGCGACCCGCCGGAGGGCGTCGGCGCCGCCTACTGCCCCCATCCCGGCGGCTACGCCTATGCTTCCGATCTGGTGGCCGGCATCGCGCACCTCGGCGGCTTCGAGATCTCGGTCGGCGCCTATCCCGAGCGTCACCCGGAGAGCCGCTCCTGGGACGAGGAGATCGACAATCTGAAGCGCAAGGTGGACGCCGGTGCGACCCGCGCCATCACCCAGTTCTTCTTCGACAACGATCTCTTCGAGGGCTTCCTCGAGCGCGTCCGCGCCGCCGGCATCTCGATCCCGGTCCTGCCCGGCATCATCCCGGTCCACAACTTCGGCGCCGTCGCCGGCTTCGCCGAGAAGACCGGCGCCTCGGTGCCGGCGTCGGTCGCCGAACGTTTCGCCACGGTCGGTGAGACGCCGGAGGAGCGCGCCCGCGCCGCCATCGACTTCGGCGTCGAGCAGGTGGCCGATCTCCGCGCCCGCGGCGTCGACCACTTCCACTTCTACACCATGAACCGCGCCGACCTCGTCACCGGGATCTGCGCCTCCCTCGGCATCGCCGGAGATCGCGCCGCGGCGTGAGCGGGTGGGGGTCGACCTCGGCGAACGAGGCGAGGCAGAGCCCCCCTCCCTGTCCCTCCCCCTGTCCAACTCGGATGTTTCCGAGTTGGACCACCTCAAAAGAGGTCGAAATCGGATACATCCGATTTCGTTGGGGGGAGGGAACGATGGGGCGAAGGGTCCCCGAAATCACGAAGGCCGTGCACGACGGGCGCTTCTGTCGCGACGGCCATCTCCCCGAGGTCCTCTCCCCCCTGGAGGGGGAGAGACAGAGAGGGGGGGCTGGGCCTCGCAGCCGGCAGAGGCGATGACAGCAGGAACCGACCACACCTCGACACGACGTCGAGGTCCGAAGGCCGGATCCACATCGTCCCCTCCCCCCCTTGTGGGGGAGGGACAGGGAGAGGGGTAGGCGGCGCTTCGACGACGCACACCCTTCGTGAATGAAGCGAAAGCCACACCCATGACCACGCCCTTCGCCCATACCGCCGCCACCGCCGCCACGCTCGCGAAGACGCTTCGCGAGGCGGCCTCGAAGCGCATCCTGGTGCTCGACGGGGCGATGGGCACGATGATCCAGCGCCATGGTCTCGGGGAAGCCGACTATCGCGGCACCCGCTTCGCCGCCCACGGCCATGACCTCAAGGGCAACAACGACCTCTTGTCGATCACCCGTCCCGAGATCATCCGCGGCATCCACGCCCAGTATCTCGCCGCCGGCGCCGACATCGTCGAGACCAACACCTTCTCGGCGACCACCATCGCGCAGGCCGACTATGCGCTGGAGGCGGTCGCCTACGACCTCAACCTCGAAGGCGCCCGCCGCGCCCGCGAGGCCTGCGACGAGGCCTACGCGAAGGATCCGAGCCGCCCGCGCTTCGTCGCCGGCGCCATCGGGCCGACCAACCGCACCGCCTCGATCTCCCCGGACGTCAACGATCCCGGCTACCGCGCCGTGACCTTCGACGACCTCGCCACCGCCTATGCCGAGGCCGTTCGCGGCCTGATCGACGGCGGCGCCGACATCATCCTGATCGAGACCATCTTCGACACCTTGAACGCCAAGGCCGCCGTCTTCGCCACCGAAGAGGTGTTCGAGGCGAAGGGCTTCCGCCTGCCGGTGATGATCTCCGGCACCATCACCGATCTTTCCGGCCGCACCCTCTCCGGCCAGACGCCGACCGCCTTCTGGTACTCGCTGCGCCATGCGAAGCCGTTCTCGATCGGCCTCAACTGCGCGCTCGGCGCCAAGGAGATGCGCGCCCACATCGACGAGATCGGCCGCGTCGCCGACACGCTCGTCTGCGCCTATCCGAACGCCGGTCTGCCCAACGAATTCGGCCTCTACGACGAGAGCCCCGAGGCGATGTCGAAGCTCGTCGGCGAGTTCGCCGCGTCGGGTCTGGTCAACGTCGTCGGCGGTTGCTGCGGCACCACGCCCGACCACATCGGCGCCATCGCGAGGGCCGTCGCCGGTCACGCCCCGCGTGTCGTCCCCACGGTCGAGCCGCGTATGCGCCTCTCCGGCCTCGAGCCCTTCACCCACGCGCCCGAGATGCGCTTCGTCAACATCGGCGAGCGCACCAACGTCACCGGCTCGGCCAAGTTCCGCAAGTTGATCACCGCCGGCGACTATCCCGCCGCCCTGGCGATCGCCAAGGAGCAGATCGAGAACGGCGCCGTCATCATCGACGTCAACATGGACGAGGGCCTGCTCGACGGCGAGAAGGCGATGACGACCTTCTTGAACCTCGTCGCCGCCGAACCGGACATCGCCAAGGTGCCGGTGATGGTGGATTCGTCGAAGTGGTCGGTGATCGAGGCCGGTCTGAAGTGCCTGCAGGGCAAGGGCCTGGTCAATTCGATCTCGCTCAAGGAGGGCAAGGACGCCTTCGTCGCAGCTGCCCGGAAGGTGAAGGCCTACGGCGCGGCGGTCGTGGTCATGGCCTTCGACGAGAGCGGTCAGGCCGACACTTTGGCGCGCAAGACCGAGATCTGCGAGCGCTCGTATCGCATCCTCGTCGACGAGGTCGGCTTCGCGCCGGAAGACATCATCTTCGACCCCAACGTCTTCGCCGTGGCGACCGGCATCGAGGAGCACGCCAACTACGGCGTCGACTTCATCGAGGCCGCGCGCTTCATCAAGACGAAGTTGCCGCATGCCCACATCTCGGGCGGCGTCTCGAACCTGTCGTTCTCGTTCCGCGGCAACGAGCCGGTGCGCGAGGCGATGCACTCGGTGTTCCTCTACCACGCCATCGAGGCGGGCATGGACTTCGGCATCGTCAACGCCGGGGCGCTGGCCGTCTACGACGATCTGGCCGCGGACCTGCGCGACCTCGCCGAGGACGTGGTGCTGAATCGCCGCGCCGACTCGACCGAACGCCTGCTCGAAGCCGCCCCGCGCTTCAAGGGCGAGGCCGGCAAGCCACGCGAGGTCGATCTCTCCTGGCGCGAGGCGCCGGTCGCCAAGCGCCTCGAACATGCCCTCGTCCACGGCATCACCGACTTCATCGAGGCCGACGTCGAGGAGGCACGCGTCGCCTCCGCCCGTCCGCTCGACGTCATCGAAGGCCCGCTGATGGCCGGCATGAACGTCGTCGGCGACCTCTTCGGCTCGGGAAAGATGTTCCTGCCGCAGGTGGTGAAATCGGCTCGCGTCATGAAGCAGGCGGTCGCCGTGCTGATGCCCTGGATGGACGCCGAGAAGGCGGCAACCGGCGCGAGCGGGCCGACCTCGGCCGGCAAGATCGTCCTCGCCACGGTGAAGGGCGACGTCCACGACATCGGCAAGAACATCGTCGGCGTCGTCCTCGCCTGCAACAACTTCGACGTCGTCGACCTCGGCGTCATGGTGCCGGCGCAGAAGATCCTCGACCGGGCCCGCGAGGAGAAGGCCGACATCATCGGCCTCTCCGGCCTCATCACCCCGTCGCTCGACGAGATGGTGCATCTGGCGAGCGAGATGGAGCGCCAGGGCTTCGACGTGCCGCTGCTGATCGGCGGCGCGACGACTTCTCGCGTCCACACCGCCGTGAAGATCGATCCGGCCTACGACCGCGGTCAGGCGGTCTACGTCGTCGACGCCAGCCGCGCCGTCGGCGTCGCCTCCTCGCTCCTGGGATCGGGCAAGGCCGAGGCCGCGGCGTCCTACGCCGCCGACTACGCCGCCACCCGCGAGGCGCATGCCCGCGGTCGCGCCGAGAAGGCCCGCGTCGATCTCGAAGCAGCTCGCGCTGCGGCCTTCCGCCCCGACTTCGCCGCGCACCCGCCGGTGAAGCCGTCGTTCCTCGGCGTGCGCACCGTCGACGTCTCGATCGAAGAGCTGGTGCCGTTCATCGACTGGACGCCGTTCTTCGCCACCTGGGAGCTGATCGGCCGCTGGCCGGCGATCCTCGAGGACGCCAAGGTCGGCCCGGCGGCCAAGGCGCTCTACGCCGACGCCCGCGCCATGCTGACCAAGCTGGTCGCCGAGGGCTCACTCTCCGCCAAGGGTGTCGTCGGCTTCTGGCCGGCCAATGCGGCGGGCGACGACATCGTCCTCTACTCCGACGCCGGCCGCCACTATGAACTCCTCCGCCTCCATACCCTGCGCCAGCAGATGCCGCGTACCGGCACCGACCGCGCCGATCTGGCCCTCGCCGACTTCGTCGCGCCGAAGGGCACCGACGACTGGGTCGGCGCCTTCGCGGTGACCGCCGGTATCGGCGAGGCCGAGATCGCGGACCGCTATGCGCGCGCCAACGACGACTATTCGAAGATCCTCTCCCAAGCGCTCGCCGACCGTCTGGCCGAGGCTTTCGCCGAGTGGCTGCATGCCAAGGTGCGCAAGGAGCTGTGGGGTTACGCCGCCGACGAGGCGCTGTCGCCGGAAGACCTGATCGCCGAACGTTACGTCGGCATTCGTCCGGCGCCGGGCTATCCGGCCCAACCCGACCACACCGAGAAGGCGACCCTCTGGAAGCTGCTCGACCCGTCGCATCGCGCCGGCATCGAACTGACCGAGAGCTTCGCCATGTTCCCGGCCGCCTCGGTCTCCGGCCTCTACTTCTCGCACCCTGAAGCGCACTACTTCGGCGTCGGCAAGATCGAGAAGGATCAGGTCGCCGACTACGCCACCCGCAAGGGCTGGGACATGGCGACGGCGGAGCGCTGGCTCGCCCCCATCCTCGCCTACGACCCGAAGGCCGGGTGAGATCCCGAAAACACCACGGCCGGCGTGAGGTCTCCCCCGCACCGGCCGCATCCGGGTCCCCACCCGTGGTTCAATAGGCCTGATCGTCGAAGAACACCTTCGCCGCGGTTCTGGCGATGACCTTCACGTCGAGCCAGATCGACCAGTTGTTGATGTACCAGATGTCGTGCTCGACCCGCGCCTTCATCTGGTCGACCTCGCGCGTCTCGCCGCGCCAGCCGTTGACCTGCGCCCAACCGGTGATGCCCGGCTTGACGTGCTGGCGGAAGGCATAAGAAGCGATCAGCCCGTCGTAGAGATCGTCGTGGGCGACGGCATGGGGCCGCGGACCGACGATCGACATGTCGCCGGCGAGCACGTTGAAGAGCTGCGGCAGTTCGTCGATCGAGGTCCGCCGCAGCACCCGGCCGAGACGGGTGACGCGGGTGTCGTTCTTCGTCGCCTGGGTGACCTGCGGCCCGTTCTCCTGCACCGTCATCGAACGGAACTTGAGGATGGTGAAGGGCCGCGCGCCGAAGCCCTTGCGCTTCTGGCGGAAGAACACCGGCCGCCCGGTCTCGAGCAGGATGGCGAGCGCGGTCAGCAGCAGCAGCGGCGACAACACGACGAGACCGGTGATCGCGACCAGGATGTCGAGCGCCCGCTTCGCCGCCCGGTCGAGACGGGAAAGCGGCGCGCGCTGCAACTCGAAACCGACGAGATCGCCGACCTGCTCGCGCCCCCGGGCGATGAGCCGCTCGATCTCGCGATCGGCGAAGAGATAGACCGGCACCGGCAGCGGCGCCATCGCCGCCTTCAGTTCCTCGATGTGGCGGCGTTCGCGCCACGACAGGAACAGGTAGACCGCATCGAGCTTGCGCGCCGCCAGCGCCTGCCGGACGTTGCCGACCGCGGTGCGCGCCGCGCCGAGGAAGCCGGTGCGGCCGATGCGGGTCGGCGAGATCGCCGTCATGGTCACGACCTCGATGCCGCGCGTCGCCAGACGATGGCCGATGCGCTCCAGCCCGGCGTCGTCGGCCACCGCCACCACCGCCACCCGGCGGACCGAGACGTCGCCGCGGGCGAAGCGATGCGCCAGCCAGCGCGCCCCCAGGACGTGGAAGGTGAACAGGGTGGCGAAGCCGAGGAAGAACCAGATCGACACCGCGCCGCGCGAATAGCTCTCCGTCACCTTGGTGAGGAAGGCGATCCAGCCGAGCCAGAAGAAGGTGAAGATCCACGCCTGCGCCACCAGAACGGTCTGGCGCTCGAGGCTCGACAGCGCCGCGACCGCATAGCCGCGTCGCACCGCCAGGAAGCCGACGAACAGAATGGCCGACAGGACACCGATGTAGATCGTCCCCTGGAGGTAGGCCCAATCGACGGGACCTTCGTCGCGGTAGATCAGGCGGGTGGTCAGCGCCGTGGCGATGATCAGCAGCACGTCGACGAAGACGGCGCCCGCCTGCAGGACCTCGAGCGTCCAACGCAGCCGACGGCCGCCCTTCTCGGCGCCGTTCCACAAGCCGGCCGTGAATTGGCCCTGTTCGAGCTGCGACATGCACTCACCACAACGCGGAACTTCGATACTCTCGGAAAGGATTTATATACCGATCATGTAGAAATCGGGGACGCTTGGCTGCGACGGACTGTCGTTGAGGTTAATCGCGAAAAGACCGGCGGACGGCGCGACGACGTTCCGGCTTCGGTCGAAACGGTCGACGACTGCCGGATATGCGAATTCCCGTCGAAATCGCAGGTCGTTTCCTTGTGACATTTCGGAAGCGAACCGGCGCCCGGCCACCGGAAAACGACGAGACGCCGGAGGTTTCCCACCGGCGCCTCGATTGGAACCGCCGTGACGCGGATCACAGCATACCGAGCATCCGCGGCAGGAACAGCGACAGATCCGGCCAATAGGTGACCAGCACCAGGAAGCCGAGCATGGTCATCAGCCACGGCCACACCGCGATGGTCAGTTCGGTGATGCCCATCTTGGTGATGCCGCTCGCCACGTAGAGGTTGAGGCCCACCGGCGGGTGGCACATGCCGACCTCCATGTTGACGACGATCAGGATGCCGAAGTGCACCGGATCGATGCCGAGACGGACGGCGACCGGGAACAGGATCGGCGCCATGATCAGCACGATCGACGACGGCTCCATCACGTTGCCGGCGAGCAGCAGCAGTACGTTGACGAAGAGCAGGAAGGTCACCCACCCCAGCCCCTGGTCGACCATCCAGCCGGCCATCGCCTGCGGGATGTTCTCGCTCGTCATCAGGAAGGAGAACAGCACCGCATTGGTGATGATGTAGAGCAGCATCGCCGACATCGACGCGCTGTCGAGCAACACCTTGCCGATGTCCCGGAGCCGCATGTCCTTGTAGACGAAGACGGCGATGACGAAGGCGTAGACCGCGCTCATCGCCGCCGCTTCCGTCGGCGTGAAGGCGCCGGTGTAGATGCCGCCGATGACGATGACGATCAGGAACAGGCCCCAGAAGCTCTCGGAGAGCGCCTTGAACCGCTCGCTCCACGACGCCTTGGGCAGCCGCGGGTAGTCGTACTTCCAGGCCCGGTAGAAGGTGGTCGCACCGAGCAGCGAGGCGAGCATCAGGCCGGGGATGACGCCGGCGATGAACAGCTGACCGACAGAGGCCGCCGTCACCACCTTGCCGTCCGGCCCGAGCGCCAACTGGCCCGAGGTCGCCACCGCGTACATGACCATGACGATCGACGGCGGGATCAGGATGCCGAGCGCACCCGAAGTGGTGATGACGCCGGCGCCGAAGCGCGTCGGGAAGCCTTGCTTCACCATCGCCGGCAGGATGATCGAGCCGATCGCCACCACGGTCGCCGGCGACGAACCGGAGACCGCGGCGAAGAGGGCGCAGGCCATGACGCCGGCGAGACCCAGACCGCCGTACCAATGGCCGACCATCGACGAGGCGAAGCGGATCATCCGTCGCGCCACGCCGCCGTGGGTGAGGAAGTTGCCGGCCAGGATGAAGAACGGGATCGCCATGATCTCGAACTTCTCGATGCCGGTGAACAGCTTCAGCGCCACGCTGGCGATCGGCACGTCGGTCATGGTGAAGAGGAAGGTCAACACCGTGAGGCCGAGCGAGATCGAGATCGGCATGCCCGTCAGCATCAGCGCGATGAGCAGGGCGAAGATGATGAGCGCACTCATGCCCGGGCCTCCTCTTCGTCGAGACCGGCGACGTGACCGTGGTCGTGCTTGGGCAATTGACCGGTCTTCCAGTAGGAGACCGCCACCTGCAGGAAGCGGAAGCTCATCAGCCAGGATCCGATCGGCACGCACAGATAGACGAGCCACATCGGCACCTCGAGATCGGCCGAGGTCTGGTCGGTGTGGTAGATGTGCCAGACGAAGTTGGCCCCGAGCGATCCGACGATGCCGGTGAAGAGCGCGCCGGCGAGCAGGCCGAAGAGGATGAAGCCGACGCGGGTGCGCGCCTGCATCTGGTTGATCAGCACGTCGACGCCGACGTGGATGCCGGTGCGGACACCGTAGGCCGCGCCGAATTTGGCCATCCACACGAACATGTAGATGGTCAGTTCCTGCGCCCAGGTCATGTTGATGCCGGCGAGGAACTTGTAGAGGGAGCGCGCACCGCCGGCGACCCCCGGCAGGCCCCACTGATTGGCCGTGCCGACCGCCGAGGCGACGAAGCCGAGGCCGTAGCGGTGGACCACCGCGGCGAAGATGATCAGGGTCGCGGCTCCGATGAGAAAGGCGATGATCGCCTCCTCGAGCCGGTCGAGTAGTCGAAGCATGGCTGGACCTCTCGCGTCACCCGGTCCGATCACTCGGGCGGGTCTGCCAGAACGAGATGCGCGGAATGAGGGGCGGCGACGATCCGTTCGGCCGTCGGGCGCCGCGGAGGGCCGCCCGACGTACGCGACGTGGCCCGGTGCCGCACCGGACCGTCGGGGGGATCACGCCACGGGGCGCGATCCCGCCCGGGTGGCGGCGCCGTCGTCGGCGCCGCCGGAGCGCGTCACTTGGCGACGCCGGTCTCGCGATAGATCTCGGCGATCAGTTCCTTGCCGACGCGACCGGCCATCTCGTCGTGGACCGGCTTCAGCGCCTTCATCCACGCCGCCTTCTCGGCGTCGGTCATGTCGTGGAACTCGGTCTTGCCGGAGGCCTTCATCGCCGCGAGCGCCTCGTCGTTCTCCTTCTGGGCGATGCCGTTGGCGTATTCGGTCGCCTCGTCCATGGCCTTCTCGAGGTTGGCGCGGACGTCGGCCGGCAGGCCGTCCCAGAACTTCTTGTTCACGATCACCGCATAGCCGAGGTAGCCGTGACGGGAGACCGTCGCATGCTTCTGCACCTCGTGCATCTTCTGGGTGTACATGTTCGACGGCGGGTTCTCGGTGCCGTCGACGACGCCGGTCTGCAGGCCCTGATAGACTTCCGAGAAGGCCATCACCTGCGGCAGCGCTCCGAGCGCCTTCATCTGGGCTTCCAGCACCTTCGACGACTGGATGCGCATCTTCAGGCCGAGGAAGTCGTCGGGCATCCTGATCGGCTTGTTGGCGCTCATGATCTTGAAGCCGTTGTCCCAGTATTCGAGACCGACGATCCCCTTCGTCTCGAGCTTCTTGAGCAGCCCCTTGCCGACCGGACCCTTGGTCACCTTGATCAGCGCTTCCTTCGACGGGAAGATGAAGGGCAGGTCGAAGATCTCGAACTCCTTCACGCCGAGCGGGCCGAACTTCGCCAGCGACGGCGCGAGCATCTGCACCGCACCGAGCTGCAGCGCCTCGAGCTCTTCCTTGTCCTTGTAGAGCTGGCTGTTGGGGTAGACCTCGACCTTGACCTTGCCGGCCGTGTACTTCTCCGCCAGTTCCTTGAACTTGTCGGCGCCCTTGCCCTTCGGCGTGTTGGGGGCGACGACGTGGGAGAACTTGATCACCACCTCCTGCGCGAAGGCGGGGCCGGCGAGCGCGGCGGCGACGGCGAGAGCGGCGGCGGTGGCGAGAAGACGTTTCATGCGCGAGACCTCCCAGTTGTGCGCGGGACTTCGGGCTCTCTCTGGAGCTTGCCCCATGGGTAGGACGGACCGAGGCTCTTGCGCTATTGTGGATTTCCGTAGTCTCCTCGCGCGACGACCGCCCGGTCCGCCTTTTCCCGCCCGCGAGAGGCTCCCCTCCGTGACCGATCCCGTCGAGACGCCCGGATCGCCCCTCTCCACGACGCCCGGCACCATGCCGTTCCCCGGTCCTCGCCCGCGTGATCGCCGCCATCTCGATCGCATCGTCGAGGCGGCGCCGCTGATCGCCGTGGCGCTGATCGCCGCGGTGCTCGGCTTCCTCGTCTGGTTCGCCGACCGCTCCGAGCGCGAGGAGGCCGGCCTCGCCCTCATCCGCGACACGCTGTGGGTCGAGCAGGCGCTGCGCTTCCAGCTCGAGGCCGATCTCGCCGCCGTCGAACGCCTCGCCGTCGACATCGGCGACCAGCCGGCCGAAACCGTCGTGATCGCCCGTCTGCGCGCCGTCGCCACCGCCCACCCCGAGATCGTCGCCATCGAATGGCGCGACGCCTCGGGCTCCCTGCGCGCCCTGGTGCCGCCCGACGCGGCCCCGGCCGCGCCGCCGCCGATCGCGGCCCCGCCGCGGTTCGAACACGGCTTCACCGCGCCGCGCGCCGAGCCCGGACGCGGCCCGATCACCGATCTCGTCGTTCCGATCTTCGAGAACGGCATCCGCATAGGCTCGCTCACCGCGCGACTGCATCTCGAGCGCCTGCTCACCGAACACGTGCCCTGGTGGATCACCCAGAAGAGCCTCGTCGCCCTCATCGACGGCGACGGCCGCGAACTCGCCCGCAAGTCGACGCTGCCGCGCGACCCGGAAGCGTTGCGTCACGAACTGGCCTTCGACCCGCCGCTGCCCGGCGTCACCCTGTCGCTCGCCGCCAACCGAGCGCCCTCCAACCTGACCGGCAATTCGCTGGTGGCGACGATCTTCGGCCTCGCCTTCGTCGCCGTCGTGTCGATCTTCGCGCTGATGCGCCACTATCGCCACCGCCTGGCGGCGGAGGAGAGCCTCGGCGAAGCTCAGGCGCTGCGCCGCGCCATGGAAGAGAGCCTCACCGTCGGCATGCGTGCCCGCGATCTCGACGACCGCATCATCTACGTCAATCCGGCCTTCTGCCGGATGGTCGGCTGGCGCGCCGACGAGATCGTCGGCCTCACCCCGCCGCTGCCCTATTGGCTGCCCGATCTGGTCGAGGAGACCCTCGCCCGTCACCACACCCTGGCGCACGATGAACTGAAGCAGATCTCCTTCGAGACCCGCTTCCGTCGGCGCGACGGCAGCCTCTTCGACGTCCTCGTCTACGAGGCGCCGCTGATCGACGCGCGCGGTGTCCATCGTGGCTGGATGGGCTCGATCATCGACGTCACCGATCGCAAGCGCACCGAGGAGATGGAGCGCCGCCAGACCGAGACCATGGCTCGGACCGCGCGCCTGATCTCCATGGGCGAAATGGCCTCCACCATCTCCCACGAGCTCAACCAGCCACTCGCCGCCGTCTCCTCCTACGCCACCGGCTGCCTCAACATGATCCGCGCCGGCCACGGTCCGGCCGATCTGGTCGAGGCGCTGGAGAAGCTCGAGGTCCAGGCCCAGCGCGCCGGACGCATCGTCCGTCGTGTCCACGATTTCGTCCGCAAACGCGAACCGCGCTTCGCCACCATCGATCTCGTCGCGGTGATCGCCGACCTCGCCGTCTTCGTCGCCCCCGAGGCGCGCAAGGCGGAGGTCGAGATCGAACTCGACCTCCCCGACACGCCGGCATTCGTTTCCGCCGACCGGGTGCTCCTCGAGCAGGTGTTGTTCAATCTGATCCGCAACGGCATGGAGGCGATGGCCGCCATGCCCGCCCGCACCCGCCGCCTCGAGATCACCGCCCGGCGCGGCCGTCGCCCGGCCGACGCCACCGATGCCACCGAAGAAGTCGTCGTCGAGGTCGCCGACCGCGGCTCCGGCATCCCCCCGGAAGTCGCCGAGAAGCTGTTCTCGCCCTTCTTCTCGACCAAACAGGAGGGCATGGGCATGGGGCTCAACATCTGCCGTTCGATCGTCGAACTCCATCTCGGCCGGCTGGAGTTCTCGCAGCGACCGGGAGGCGGTACGATCTTCACCCTCGCGCTTCCCACCGTCGAGCCGACGCCCGTGCCCGCCGCGCCCGCGTCGACCGCGACCGAGGAGGACCCGGTATGAGCACGATCGCCCCCGATGCCGTCGGCATCCACGTCGTCGACGACGACGCGGCGATCCGCGACTCGCTCGAATGGCTGTTTCGCTCGCGCGGCCTCGCCGTCCGCTCGTGGGAGAGCGGCGAAGCCTTCCTCGCCGCCTGGAGCCCGGCGACGCGCGGCTGCATCGTCCTCGACGTCCGCATGGCCGGCATGTCCGGTCTCGACGTGCTCGACCGCCTGGACCGCCACGGATCGATCCTGCCGGTGGTGGTGCTGACCGGCCACGGCGACGTGCCGGTGGCCGTGCAGTCGCTGAAGAAGGGGGCGATCGACTTCCTGGAGAAACCCTTCGACGGCGGCGACCTCGTCACCCGCGTCCTCGCCGCGCTCGACCTCGAAGCCCGCCGCCACGCCGCCGCCACCACCACGCGCGCCCTCGAGGAGCGCCTCGCCACCCTGTCGCCGCGCGAGCGCGAGGTGATGGACAAGATGCTCGACGGTCTCCTCAACAAGCAGATCGCCGACGACCTCGGCATCGCCATGCGCACGGTCGAGGTCCATCGCGCCCGAATTCTCGAGAAGTTCGGCGTCCGCTCGGCGATCGAACTCGCCGGCCGCCTCGCCGACCTCCGCCGCGCCGAACGCTGAGGCGCGCGCCCCGCTCTGACACGATGGCAGAGCGCCAAACCGTTGATTTACGGATGATTCACCGAAGCCACTCCCCCGACGGCAGCGGCGAGCCGCCATATTGGCAGGAGTCGGCCGGTGCGAACTGTCGCCCGGGCTTCACTCTGTCCGATTTATGTGAATAATTTCATATACTTGGCGAATTGTGGCGAATTTGGCGCAGCGATTGCTGGCTTCTCCGACGATCGGGGCGTGAAGCGACGACCTCGCCGACATCGAGCGGTGGGGTCGCCGAAGTGTTTCACATCTCACGGAATTTCGATCCCGGACGAGCCGAACGGTCGGATCACCGCCGTTGTCCGGGGATCGGCAGTTCCGGCGTCGCTCGCCCCGGCGACGCCGGGCGGGATCGCACCAGACGGTGTCGAGGTCACCGAAGAAGTGCCGCCACCGACCTCGCGACGTGGGCGCGGCACGCCAAGAACGGAGGAATAGGATGAGGACATCAGTCGGAGCGGCCCTGAGAGCCGCCTCTCTCGCGACCGCCCTGCTCTCCGGCGTGTCGTTGGCGGCCGCTCAGACCGGGATGTCCGGAATGAGCGGCATGCAGGGCATGCAGGGTATGGGCGGCATGTCGGGCATGGGTGGCATGTCCGGTATGGGCGGCATGTCCGGAATGTCGGGCATGGGTGGCATGTCCGGTATGGG
>NZ_DAIPZB010000067.1:0-18559 GCF_036782435.1 Pinisolibacter sp.
AGAACATCTTGGCGCAGCAGCCCGGCAAGGGTCCCGGTCTGATCCGCAATCCGGGTCGCGGACCGGGTATGCCGGGGCAGGCCGGTATCGGACGCCCCGGTCAGCCGGGCCTGCCGGGACAGGCCGGTATCGGAAGCCCGGGTCAACCGGGTAAGCCGGGTCTGCCGGGCCAGGCCGGTATCGGACGGCCGGGTCAGCAGGGTCTGATCGGACGGCCGGGCGCGACCGGATTGCCGGGACAGTCGGGCAAGCCGGGCCTGACCGGCATCGGTCGGCCGGGAACCACCGGACGGCCGGGACTGCCGGGCCAGACCGGCATCGGTCGACCGGGTCAGCCGGGCCAGCCGGGTCTCACCGGACGGCCGGGTCTGCCGGGCCAGACCGGCATCGGTCGACCGGGTCAGCCGGGCCAGCCGGGTCTCACCGGACGGCCGGGTCTGCCGAGCCAGCCGGGCCTCACCGGACGGCCGGGTCTCACCGGACGACCGGGGCTGCCGGGTCAGCCCGGCATCGGACGACCGGGTCTGCCGAGCCAGCCGGGCCTCACCGGGCGGCCGGGTCTCACCGGACGACCGGGGCTGCCGGGTCAGCCCGGCATCGGACGACCGGGTCTGCCGAGCCAGCCGGGCCTCACCGGGCGGCCGGGTCTCACCGGACGACCGGGGCTGCCGGGTCAGCCCGGCATCGGACGACCGGGTCTGCCGAGCCAGCCGGGCCTCACCGGGCGGCCGGGTCTCACCGGACGGCCGGGGCTGCCGGGTCAGCCCGGCATCGGACGACCGGGTCTGCCGAGCCAGCCGGGCCTCACCGGGCGGCCGGGTCTCACCGGACGGCCGGGACTGCCGAGCCAGACCGGCATCGGACGCCCGGGCATGACCGGACGGCCGGGACTGCCGAGCCAGACCGGTATCGGTCGGCCGGGCATGACCGGACGGCCGGGGCTGCCGAGCCAGACCGGTATCGGTCGACCGGGCATGACCGGACGACCGGGGCTTCCGGGCCAGCAGATGCGTAGCCAGCAACAGCAGCAACGCATGATGCAGCAGCAGCAGACGCGGTCGCAGCAACTGCGCTCGCAGCCGCAGCGGTCGATGCAACAGCAGAGGTCGATGCAGCAGCAGCGGGTCCAGCAACGGCCGCAGATGCAGCAACGCATGCAGCAACAGCGTATGCAGCAGCAGCGGGTGCAGCAGCGTCCGCAGATGCAGCAGCAGCGGATCCAGCAACGGCCGCAGATGCAGCAGCGGGTCCAGCAACGGCCGCAGATGCAGCAGCGGGTCCAGCCGCGTCCGCAGATGCAGCAGCGGGTCCAGCCGCGTCCGCAGATGCGGGCTCCGCAGCAGCGGATGCAGGCTCCTCGCATGCAGGCGCCGCGCGTGCAGGCTCCGCGTCCGCAGGCGCCGGCACGGCGCGTCTGCCCGCCGGGTCGCCGGTGCTGACGTGACGGCGATCGTGCGGCCCCCGCGCGATCGCTCGCAGAAAACGAGAGAGGCGCCGCATCCTCGTCGGATGCGGCGCCTCTCTTTTCTCCGCTTCGTCTCGCATCCGCCGGATCACGGTCGGCTCGGGCCGGCTTCCGCTCCGCGGCGTCTCGAACGGGTCGAAACGCCGCGAATTCGGTGATCAGAAGGCGTCGTCGGGGAAGGCCATCATGGTCTTGCCGCCGGCCATGATCGCCGAGAAGCGCCAGCCGGTCTCGGGCAACAGCCGCTCCATGTAGAAGCGAGCGGTGGCCACCTTGGCGGCGTAGAAGCCGTCGTCTTCCGCCGTGCCGACCTTGGCGAGGGCGGTTTCGGCCATGCGCGCCCACAGGAAGGCGAGCGCGGTCAGACCGAAGAGGCGCAGGTAGTCGGACGACGCCGCGCCGGCCTCGTCGGGCTTGGCCATGCCGACCCGGGCGATCTGTCCGGTCGCCTGTTGCAGGCGGACGAAAGCCTTGGCCAGCGGCTGGACGAATTCGCCGAGCGCGTCGTCGTCCATCTTGGCTTCGATGTAGGCCTGGACCGGATGGAAGAAGCGACGCAGGTAGCGACCGGCGTGGGCCGGCATCTTGCGACCGACGAGGTCGAGCGCCTGGACGCCGTTGGTGCCCTCGTAGATCTGGGTGATGCGGGCGTCGCGGACGTACTGCTCCTGGCCGTGCTCACGGATGTAGCCGTGACCGCCGAAGACCTGGACGCCGATGTTGGCCATCTCGGAGCCGAGATCGGTCATCAGCGCCTTGACCACCGGGGTGGTGAGGGCGACGAAGTCGTCGGCCTCCTGGCGCTTCACCGGGTCGGGATGGTGCTTGGCGACGTCGAGCGAGGTCGCCACCCAGGTGGCGAGAGCCCGGCAGCCCTCGACGAAGGCCTTCTGCGTCAAGAGCATGCGGCGCACGTCGGGGTGGACGATGATCGGGTCGGCGGCCTTGTCCGGCGCCTTGGTGCCGGAGATCGACCGACCCTGGATGCGATCGCGGGCGTAGATCACGGCGTTCTGCCGCGACACCTCGGCGAGGCCGAGACCCTGCATGCCGACCGCCAGACGCTCGGTGTTCATCATGGCGAACATGGCGTTCAGGCCCTTGCCCGGCTCGCCGATCAGCCAGCCGGTGGCATCGTCGAAGTTCATGACGCAGGTCGACGAGGCCTTGATGCCCATCTTGTGCTCGATCGAGCCGCAGGCGACGCCGTTGCGGGCGCCGAGCGAGCCGTCGTCCTCGACCATGAACTTCGGCACGAGGAAGAGCGAGATGCCCTTCACGCCCTTGGGCGCGCCCTGGATGCGGGCGAGCACGAGGTGGACGATGTTCTCGGTCAGGTCGTGCTCACCGGCGGAGATGAAGATCTTGGTGCCGGTGATGGCGTAGGACCCGTCGTCCTTGGGGACGGCGGTGGTGCGCAGGAGGCCGAGGTCGGTGCCGCAGTGCGGCTCGGTCAGGCACATGGTGCCGGACCACACGCCCTCGACCATCTTGGGCAGATACTTCGCCTTCAGTTCGTCCGAGCCGTAGCCCGACAGCGACACGTAGGCGCCGTGGGAGAGGCCGGGATACATGCCGAAGGAGAGGTTCGACGAGCAGATCATCTCGGTGATCAGCGTGTCGACGGCGAAGGGCAGGCCCTGGCCGCCGTAGGCCGGATCACAGGCGATCGAGGTCCAGCCGCCGTCGCGGAACTGGCGATAGGCCTCCTTGAAGCCCTTCGGGGTACGGACGACGCCGTTCTCGAAGGTGCAGCCCTCTTCGTCGCCGGAGCGATTGATCGGGAAGAGGACCTCTTCACAGAGCTTGGCCGCCTCCTCGAGGACCGGATCGACGAGATCGCGGCCGAACTCCTCGTAGCCGGGGAGCTGGGTGAGGCTTTCGCCGTCCATCAGTTCGTAGAGGCAGAAGCGCATGTCGCGCAGGGGAGCCTTGTATTCGGGCATGTGTCGCTCCTCAGTTGCGCAGCGGCTTGCCGGTTTCGAGCATGTGCTCGACACGGGCGAGAGAGCCTGCGGTCCGGACGAGGCGCATGAAGCCCTCGCGTTCGAGTTCGTAGAGGCGATCCTCGGTGACCGGCGTGGTCACGTCGGTGTCGCCGCCGGAGAGCACGCCGGCGACCTCGTCGGAGACCACCACGTCGTGCGGCGTCGCCTTGCCGAGGCGGGCGAAGCCGGCGACCGCCATGTTGAGGCCGGAGCGGGCCGAGAGACCGGGCAGCACGAAGGTCGGAGCCTCCGGCGGCTGATAGCCTTCCAGCATCGACAACGCCTTGGCCTTGGCGTCGGCTAGAAGGCGATAGCGGTTCATGGTGATGCCGTCGGTCGGGGCCATGATCATCATCTCCTTGGCCTCGGCCGCCGACTTGGCGACCTGGGCGGTGGAGACCATCTCGAAGACCTTGGCGACGGCCGGCATCGGACCGCGCGGCAGGCGGCCGTAGGCGGTCCAGCGGCGCAGCAGCTCCTTGCAGCCGCCCCAACCGGGCAAGAGGCCGACGCCGACCTCGACGAGGCCGGTGTAGGTCTCGGCATGGGCCTGGATGGCCGAGCAATGCATCAGGATCTCGCAGCCGCCGCCGAGCGCCATGCCCGAGGGCGCGGCGACCGTCGGGAACGGCGCGTAGCGCAGGGCCTTGTAGGTCGACTGACCGGAGGCCACCAGATTCTCGATCTCGGGCCAAGCCGCGATGTTGGCGGCGAAGAGCGCGAGGCCGAGATTGGCGCCGACCGAGAACTGCGAGCCCTCGTTGTAGACGACCATCGCCTTGTAGGACTTCTTCACCAGCGCGATCGACTTGCCCAGAAGCGCGATGATGTCGGGGTCGAGCGAGTTCATCTTCGAGGTGAACTCGAAGCAGACGACGCCGTCGCCGATGTCCCACAGAGACGCGGAGCCGTTCTTGAGGATCGGCTGGGCGTTCAGCTTGATGTCCGAGAGCATGATCACGCCCTCGGGGCGCATCATGTCGCGATAGGCGCCGTCGAGGCCGAGGACCTGCCGCTTGCCGTTCTCGATGCGGTAGAAGCTCTTGCCGGCGGCCGCCTTGAGGATCGGCGCGACCGGCAGACCGGCCTTCTCGAGCCGGCTCACGAAACCGTCGACACCGATCTCGTCGATCAGCTCGAACGGCCCCTTCTTCCAATTGTAGCCGAGGCGCATGGCCTCATCGATCGAATCGACCTCGTCGGCTGCGTCGCCGACCAGCAGCGCCGCATAGGCGAGCGTGCGGCCCATGACGTTCCAGGCGTAGCGGCCGTGGAGGCTGTCGTGGTCGAGGAGCTTGCCGAGCGACTTGCGGGCCTCGCCGAGGGCGGGGACGTCGGCCTTGCGCTGGGTGCGGTAGGTGCCGGAGGCGAGATCCATCGCTTCCTTGACCTTCCCCTTCTCGCGGTTCAGCCGGTAGAAGCCGCCCTTGCCCTTACGGCCGGTGTAGCCGTCGGCGATCATCCGCTCGATCAGCGGCGCTGGACGGTTCATGACGTGGAACATGTCGTCGGCCGGCAGCGCGCCCGCCAGCGAGGCGTTGACGTGCGGCATCAGGTCGAGGCCGACGAGGTCGAGCAGGCCGAAGACGCCGGTCTTGGGGATACCGAAGGGCCGACCGATGATCGCGTCGGCGTCCTCGATGGCGACGTTCAGATCGAAGGCTTCGACCACCGCCGCCTGCAGCCACATGACGCCGAGACGGTTGGCGATGAAGCCGGGACGGTCCTTGCACGCCACCACCGACTTGCCGAGACGATGATCGGCGAAGTGCGAAACCGCGGCGACCGCCTCGGGACGGGTCTTCGCGCCGGCCACGACTTCCAAGAGCCGCATGTAGCGCGGCGGGTTGAAGAAGTGGGTGACGAGGAAGTCCTCGGCGAACTTCGGCGAGAGGCCGGAGACCAGCTTGTCGAGCGGGATGGTCGAGGTGTTCGACGACACCGCCGAGCCGGGCTTCCGGACCGCGTCGATCTTGGCGTAGAGCGCCTGCTTGAGGTCGAGCCGCTCGATGATCGCCTCGACGATCCAGTCGCAATCGGCGAGGAGGGCGAGATCGTCCTCGATGTTGCCGGTGGTGACGAGCCGGGCCGCCGACTTCGACATGAAGGCGGCGGGATCCGCCTTCAGGAGCTTCTCCACCGCGCCCTTGGCGATGGCGGAACGGTCCCCGCCCTCGGGAAGGTTGGGGGGCACGATGTCGAGGAGGACGACGGGCGTCCCCGAGTTGGCGACATGGGCGGCGATCCCCGCACCCATGACGCCGGCGCCGATGACGGCGACCTTCTTGATGGGGGAGTTGGACATCACAGCGCCTCCAGGATGGTGGCGATACCCTGGCCGCCGCCGATGCACTGGGTGGCGAGACCGGTCTTGAGGCCTTCGCGCTTCATCAGCGAGGCGGCCTTGCCGACGATGCGGGCGCCGGTGGCGCCGAGCGGATGACCGAGAGCGATGGCGCCGCCGTCGAGGTTGATCTTCGCCGGGTCGAGGCCGAGGTCGCGGATGCAGGCGAGCGCCTGGCTGGCGAAGGCCTCGTTGAGTTCGACGACGTCGATCGACTTGACGTCGATACCGGCGCGCGCCGCCGCCTTGAGCGACGAGCCGACCGGGCCGATGCCCATGATCTCCGGATCGCAGCCCGACACCGCGATCGACCTGATCGCCGCGAGCGGCTCGAGGCCGTGCTTCTCGGCGTAGTCGAGCGAGCAGATCAGGGTGGCGGAGGCGCCGTCGGTGAGCGGCGACGAGGTGCCGGCGGTGACGAGGCCGGTGGCCGAGAAGGCCGGCTTCAGCGTGGCGAGGCCTTCGGCCGTGGTCTCCGGACGGATGCAGCCGTCGGTCGAGACGACCTTGCCCTTCTTGTCGGTGACCGGGACGATCTCGGCCTCGAACTTGCCCGCGGCGCGGGCGGCGTTCGCTTTGACGTGCGAGGCGACGGCGAACTCTTCCATCTGGGCGCGGGTGATGCCCCAGCGCGCCGCGACGTTCTCGGCGGTGTCGCCCATGCCGATGTAGGCGCCCGGCATGGCGGCGGCGAGATCCGGGTCGGGCATCGGGTTGAAGCCCATCATCGGCACGCGGGTCATGGACTCGATGCCGGCGCAGACGAAGACCTCGCCCGCGCCCATCTGGATGGCGCCGGCGGCGGAGTGGATCGACTGCATCGACGACCCGCAGAAGCGGTTGATGGTCTGACCGGCGACCGACTGCGGCAGGCCGGCCATCATGCCGACGAGGCGAGCCATGTTGAGGCCCTGCTCACCTTCGGGGAAGGCGCAGCCGAGGATGAGATCCTCGATGTCGTCGACATTGACCTTGGTGCGGGCGACGAGGCCGGCGATCACCTGGGCGGCGAGGCGATCGGGACGGACGGTGGCGAGTTCGCCCTTCTTGGCGAGGGTGAACGGCGAACGGGCATAGCCCGCGACGACGACCTTCTTCATCGACGTGTCTCCATACGGTGGATTTCGAGGGGGACGGTCGTCGAGGAGAAGTGGCCGAACGTCGGCCGGATCCTCAGACCGTCCCGGGAGCTGAGCCGCGCTCCGTCAAGGTCTCGAGCGCGGCGCGCTCGATCTCCTTGAGCTCGGAGAGCGTGGTCTTGACCGCCTGCAGCTGCGACTCGAGCATATCGATGCGCTCGCGTGCCTTGCGGGCGAGATGCTGGACCTGTTCCGTCTGGGTGGCGTCCAGCGCGTAGAGGTCCAGGTATTCCTTGATGTCGCGCAGCGAGAAGCCGAGCTGCTTGCCGCGCAGGATGAGGATCATCCGCGCCCGGTCGCGATGGGTGTAGACGCGGGTGTTGCCGGCGCGCTGCGGCGAGATCAGCCCCTGGTCCTCGTAGAAGCGGATGGTGCGCGGCGTGACGCTGAGATCCCGAGCGAGCTCGGTGACCGAATAGATCTTGTCCATGACGGAGGGGCTCCGCGACCTGCGAGAAATGACCGTTGGGGCCGGATATTGCCCTATACGTCACTTTCCTGTCACGCGAATTCGACATCGGCTCGATCTCTGTTCGCTTCCACGGGACGCCCACACCACCGCTTCCCGACGAAAAACGCCGAAAACGGTCGAATTCTCCATTCTCTCGCCGATCGCCCGGAGGGACCGGCGGAGCAAGCCGCACGAGGTGCGGCGCGGGTCCGGCGGGCGAGAGAGCCCCTCGCCGGATCGATCAGCCGTCTCGGGGTGTCCCCGATTCGGGCGCGACGGCGCCGGAGAGGTCGACGCTCGCCGCCTCCTCGGCCACCAGTTCCTTCTTGGACAGCTTGCCGACCATGGTTTTGGGCAAGGTGTCGCGGATCTCGATCTCGCGCGGCATCTCGATCTTGGAGAGCCAGTCACCGAGGAAGGCGTTGAGTTCTTCGGGCGTCGCCGACTGGCCGTCGCGCAGTTTGACGAAGGCCTTGGGCGCCTGGCCGCGGTACTTGTCGGGCACACCGATGACCGTCACCTCCTCGACCGCGGGGTGATGGTTGAGGGCTTCCTCGATGGCGCGCGGATAGACGTTGTAGCCGCCGCAGATGATGATGTCCTTGATGCGATCGACGAGGAAGACGTAGCCGTCTTCGTCGCGGTAACCGATGTCGCCGGTCCTCAGCCAACCGGCGTGGAACTGCTCGGCGGTCTCGCCGGGGCGCTTCCAGTAGCCGCGCATGACCTGCGGACCCTTGACACAGACCTCGCCCTTCTCGCCCGTCGCCATCTCCGTTTCGCAGGTGACCGGGGTGCGGATCGACAGGGTGGTGTCGGGCAGGGCCAGACCGATCGACCCGGCCTTGACCACACCATCGACCGGGTTGCAGGTGACCACCGGCGAGGCCTCGGTCAGACCGTAGCCTTCCACCAGCTTGCAGCCGGTCAGCGCCTCGAAGCGGGTGCGCACCTCGACCGGCAGCGGCGCGCCGCCGGAGATGCAGATCTGCACCGAGGAGAGATCGCGTCCGCCCTTCTCGGCGGCGGAATTGATCGCGGTGTAGATGGTCGGCACGCCGGGGAAGACCGACGGCTTCTGCTTCTCGATGACGTCCATCACCTGGCCCAGCTCGAAGCGCGGCAGCAGGATCAGCTCGGCGCCGAGGCGCAGGCCGAAGTTCTGCACCACCGTCATGGCGAAGACGTGGAACAGCGGCAGCACGCCGAGCATCTTCGGCCGCTCGCCGAGGAAGCGTTCCGGCACCCACTGGACGATCTGTTCGGCGTTGGCGGTGATGTTGGCGTGGGTGAGCATCGCGCCCTTGGGCACGCCGGTGGTGCCGCCGGTGTACTGGAGCACGGCGATGTCGTTCTCGGGGTCGACCTTCATGGCCGGAAGCGTCTCGCGCTTCGATGTCAGCTCGGCGAAGGAGACGTGACGGCCGTCGGCGGGGATCTTCGACCGCTCCTTGCCCTTGAACAGGGTGAAGAGCACCCGCTTCAACGGCGGCAGGATGCCGGCCATCGGGCAGACGACCACCTTCTGGAGCGCCGACCTGCCGAGGAGGCCGGCGACCTTGGGGTACATGACCTCGAGGTCGAGGGTCACCATGATGGTGGTGCCGGCGTCGTCGATCTGGTGCTTCAGCTCGCGCTCGACGTAGAGCGGATTGAAGTTGACGACGATGCCGCCGGCCTTCAGCACGGCGAACCAGCAGATGACGTAATAGGGCGTGTTGGGCAGGCAAAGGCCGACGCGGGTGCCCTTCTCGACACCGAGGCGGCGGAAGCCGGCGGCGGCGCGATCGATCAGATCGCCGACCTCGCGGTAGGTCCATTTCGCGCCGAGAAAATCGATGCACGGACGTTCGGGCCAGCGGGAGACCGCCGCCTCGATGATGCCCGTCGCCGGACCCGTCGCCACCGCCATGGTTTCCTCCAACCCGTTCGCGTCGGTCGACCCCTCTTCGAGCGGTCGCCGCGGGAATTCTCGTCGAGATGGTCGTGACGTCGGCGCGCCGCCGACGTCGAATTCGTGGGTGGGGAGGAGCGCTCGGGACCGCCCACGGGGCGCCGCGTCTCGACCGAGACCGCAGCACCACTTCCCCACCTCTCACCACCCTCGCGGCGGGTGGTTCAACCGAGAGCGCCGATCAGCTTCATGGCGACGCCGAGCGAACCGGCGACCTTGATCTTGCCGAGCGTGTAACCGAGCATCGGGTCGAGCTTGCCGTCGAGCAGCTTCAAGAGATTGTCCTGGGTGATCTTGATCGTGCAGTCCGGCGGCACGTCGAGGTCGGCGACCAGCTTCGCCGGCGCACTGCGCGCATCGAGGATCTCGGACCCGTCGTCGCCGAGATCGAACTTCACCACCGCACCGACGCGGGAGAGCGCCGGTAGAACCGATTCGAGTTTGGCTTCCAGGACATCACTGGCCACGATGGTATCCCTCGCTGCGGAGCCTTCCGGGGAACGACGGAGGACTCTGTCTCATACCTTTCCCAATACGTCAATATAATTCCCAATCAGTCAGCATCAAGGCGGCGACGCGGCGTTTTCGCGCGATCGCCGGGCCGTGTTTCGCCACGCCTTCGCCGCGGTGACGGGGACGAATCCCTTTCCTCGGAAAAATGGTCTAGACGGGTGAGGTCGACCGTCGTGTGACGGGTGGCCGAATCGGTTCGGGAGGCTTTCGCCGTGCCCCTGCGCATCGCAACCTTCAACGTCGAGAACCTGCTCCGGCGCTTCACTCCGGACCGCGACAAGCGGACCGGCGTGTGGGTGCCGGATCCGGCGGTCGGGCTCTTCGAGCACGCCTCGGAGGCGGAGGGACGGCTGATCGAAAAGGCCTTCCAGGTCGCCGTCTCCGACGATCAGCGACAGATGACCGCCCAGGCGATCCGCGACTGCGACGCCGACGTGCTGTGCCTGCAGGAGGTCGACGGGCTCGAGGTACTGCGCTGGTTCCACGACCGCTATCTGAGGCGGGCGATCGACGAGCCCTACGAACATTTCGCCCTGCTCGAGGGCAACGATCGGCGTGGCATCGACGTGGCGGTGATGAGCCGGCGCGGCTTCCCGATCCGGGTGATGTCGAACGCCTCGCTGACCCATCGCGATCTCGGCCTCTTCAACGACGACCTCCGGCGTTGGGGGGCGGACCTCGACGATCGGGTGTTCAAACGCGACGCGCTCGAGGTCGAGGTCGAGACACCGGCCGGACCGCTGACCATCTGGGTCTGCCATTTCAAGTCGATGAGCGAGGGGCGCGAGCGCACCATGGGCATCCGACGCGCCGAGGCGCACGCGGTGCGGCGTCTGGTCGAGCGCAAGTTCGGCGATCGCGTCGACAAGGCCGATTGGATGATCGTCGGCGACCTCAACGACTATCGCGACAAGATCCGGCTGGAGCGGCTCGGTGACGGGCGGCTGGCGGGGCGTCACGAGCGGGTCGACGCGACCGGGCTCGATCCGCTCCACGCCGACCACTTCGCCACCGACCTGATCGAACGGCTCGATCCGGCGGAGCGTTGGACCCATTTCTATCCGGAGGAGCGGGAGCTCTCGGCCCTCGACCATCTCTTCGTTTCGCCGGCGCTGGCCCGCGCCAATCACCGGGTGCGGCCGACGGTGATCCGCGCCGGCCTGCCCCATCGGGTGCCGCTCGACCGGATGACGCCGCCGCAGGCGCCGATCCCGCGCTATCCGCGCGTCGGCTTCGATCGGCCGAAGGCGTCCGACCACTGCCCGGTGGCGGTGTCGCTGCGTCTTTCGAGCGAGGCGGCGCGATGAGCCCGGTCGGCGAGACTGGGCGGCGGGCGGAGCGGATCGACCTGACGGTCGGAGCGGCGCTCGACCTCGACGGCGATCGGCGGCGGGCGGTCGAGGACCATTTCGCGACGATGCACGCCGCCAATCCGGCGCTGTGGAACGGTCCGTTCTTCCTGTTCGAGGATGCCGGGTTCGACGGCGACACCTTTCGCGCCACGGCGCGGCCGACCGACTACGCCACCTTCCTCGAATGGCGCGGGCGCGGCTTTCCCGGCGACACCCATGCCCACATCTTCCCCGTCCCGGCGCTGACCACCGCCGACCGGCGCCTGCTCGTCGGGGTGATGGGGCGGACGACCGCCAACGCCGGTCTCGCCTATCCGCCGTCGGGGTCGTTCGACCATCTCGACGTCGTCGGCGATCGGCTCGACCCGGTCGCCAACATGGTGCGGGAGCTCGCCGAGGAAGTCGGGATCGATGCGGCCGAGTTCGCGCCCGATCCCGGCTTCACGGTGATCGCCTCCGGGCCGCGGCGGCTGGCGCTGGTCAAGCGCTGGCGCACCCCGCGCGTCGCGGCCGATCTGGCGACGGCGATCGCCGAGCATCTCGGGCGCGAGCACGACCCCGAGCTCGGCGGTTTCGACTTCGTCGGCTTCGATCGGCGGCTCGAGGCGGACCGCACCGTCGGCTACGTCAACACTCTGTTGGGGCTGCTCGAGACGAGCGCCTGACCGCCGCGGCGAAGCGGTATCGCTCACCGGGGCGCAAGGCTATCATCCCGCCGCGAATCCCGATCCCGAGAGCACCGGAGCGATCCCCCATGAAGCGCCGTTACGTCGTCCTCGACGTCTTCACCGACCGGCCGCTCGCGGGCAATCCGCTCGCCGTGGTGCTCGACGCGGAGGATCTCGACACGGCGGCGATGCAGCGCATCGCCCGCGAGTTCAATCTCTCGGAGACGGTGTTCGTGCGCCGCGCCGTCCATCCGACCCATACGGCCGAGGTGCGGATCTTCACGCCGGGCACGGAACTGCCCTTCGCCGGCCATCCGACGGTCGGCACCGCCGCCCTCCTCGCCGAGGAACGCTTCGGCGACGTCGCCACCGCGATCGACGCGGTGGTGGTGCTCGAGGAGAAGGTCGGGGTGGTGCGCGCCGCGGTGCGGCTCGATCCGAAGCGGCCGACCTTCGCCGAATTCGACGCGCCGCGGCTGCCGAAACCGGTCGCCGCCGAACTGCCGTCGAAGGGAGCGATCGCCGACGCCCTCGGCCTCGACGCCACCGAGATCGGCTTCGAGAACCACGTGCCCTCGGCCTTCGAGGCGGGGGTGCCCTTCGCCTTCGTTCCGGTCGCCGATCTCGCGGCGATCCGGCGGGCGCGGCTCGACGTCGCGACCTGGAAGCGGGCCTGCGACACGGCCCCGGCGCTGCCGGTCTACGTCTACTGCCGCGAGACCATCCACCACGACTCGACCTTCCACGCCCGCATGTTCGACGTCGGCTTCGGCATCGTCGAGGATCCGGCGACGGGATCGGCGGCGGCGGCCTTCGCCGGCGTGATCACCCGCTTCGATCTGCCGACCAAGGGCGGCCACCCGCACGGCATCGAGCAGGGCTTCGAGATGGGGCGGCCGAGCCTGATCGATCTGACGCTCGAGATCGACGGCAAGGAGCTGGTGGCGGTCCGTATCGGCGGCTCGGCGGTGCGCGTCGCCGAGGGCACGATCGACGTGTCGCGCGCCACCGCTGCGAACGACTGACGCCGGGCTCGCGAACGCCGGACTCGTCGGGAATTCAGGAGCGTCACGGCCCGACCCGCCGATGCGCATTCGCGCTCGCCTTCACTCGCGAAGTTCTCTCTTTTCTCGTGTCTGGCGCGGCGCGCCGATCGCGGCGCCGGTTCGGTTCGAGTTCCTGTACGGTCGTCCGACGGGCCGTGTCAGTCGTTCGGGACCGCGTCGGTAGTGGCGAGGGGCTCTTCCTTCATGCTCGCGAGACGAATGCCACTGTCGAAAATGTCGGTCACCTCACCTCCGGACCAATATTACTCTACGTAATTATGGATACCTGCGAAGTTCTCGGGCGGCACCAAGGTGACGTTGGGTCACTCAACGGAACATTAACCCATCGGTTGCAATCTAGAAACAGTTTCTAGCCATCGGATCGTCCATGCAACGCTTTACCGTCTCCGAACGCCTGACACTGGCAGTTCTGCCGCCGCTCGCCCTCTTCGCCGCCCTGCTCGTCGCCTTCGTGGCGGATCGCCGGGCCGAGCAGGTCCATTCCTCGGCCGTCGTCGGCTATGCGGAGACGACCCGCGCCATCTCGGATCTGGTGCACGAATTGCAGCGTGAACGCGGGGCCTCGGTCGGTGTCGTCGCCTCCAAGAGGCAGAAACCGGAGGCCGTCTCGCTGCTCGAGGCGCAGCGTGAACGCACGAACGCGGCGCTCGCCGCCTATCGGTCCCTACGCACCGACAAGCGCTTCGATGCGGCGGCGCGGTTCGAGGCGACCCTGGCGACGGCGGAGACCGATCTGGCGCGGATCGCGACCGAGCGGAAGGCGGTCGACGACCTGACCAAACCCGTTCCGGCGGTGGTCGGATGGTACACCGGCCTGATCCGCAAACTCATGACGTCCTCGACGGAAGCGGTGAAGGCGGTGGACGACGGGCGTGCTTCGCTGTCGCTCTTCACCCTCCAGGCGCTGAGCGAGGCGAAGGAGAACGCCGGCCTCGAGCGAGCCACCGGCAACGCGCTGGTCTCCGGCGGTGTCGTCGAAGCGGCCCGCTATCGCGGGTTCGTCGAGGCGCTGGCGCGGGAGAACGACCGCTACGGTGAATTCGCCGCCCTCGCCGAGGGGACCGAGGATGCGCTGATCGGGTCGTTGGCGAGCGCGCCGGCTCGCGCCGCCGTCGAACGGCTGCGCACCATCCTGATCTCGTCGCTCGACACCGGGTCGCTCGACGGCGTCACGCCGAAGGACTGGTGGGCGGCGACCACCGCGTGGATCGACACGCTGAAGGCGGCGGAAGACGAACTCAATCGCGACATCGCCCGCGACAGCGAAGGAGCGGCGGCGGCGGCGCAGCGGCAATTCGTCATCTACGCGGCGGGCGGCGGCGCCGTCCTCCTGTTCACGGCGGCGTTCGGCTTCTTCGTCGCCCGCTCGATCGCTCAACCGATGCGTCGGGCGGCCCGGGTGATCGATGCGATCAATGCCGGCGAGACCGGCGTGGAGGCCCCGGCGCCGCTGTCGCCGCGCAGCGAGATCGGCCGTGTGTCCAATGCGCTGCGGGCTTTCCTCGACACGCTCGCGGAGCAGCGGCGCCTGGAGATGGAGCGGCGCAATCACGAGGCGCAGATGGCGACGAGCCGTCGGACCATCCTGATGAGCATGGCGCAGGAGGTGGAGCGGGCGACCGAAAAGGGCATGGCCGAGATCGTCCAGGGATCCGGCGCGGTCCAGGCTCAGGCCCGGGAGATGCTGCAGGCGTTGCGCGCCGTCCACGGCGCGGCCAAGGACGCGGCGACCTCGGCGGCGGAAACCCGCGAACTCAACGCCCAGGCGTCGCAGATGACCGAGCAGGTGATCCTGGCGATCGGCGAGATCGCCGATCAGATCGGTCGCTCCTCGGCGCTCACCCGCGACGCCGTAGACCGTGCCGCGCAGTCGCGCGCCGTCATCGACGGACTGACCCGGGTCACCGCCGACATCGGCACCATCGTCGCCTCGATCACCCAGATCGCCGAACAGACCAATCTCCTCGCCCTCAACGCCACCATCGAGGCGGCACGGGCGGGAGAGGCCGGCCGCGGCTTCGCCATCGTCGCTCAGGAGGTCAAGGGGCTCGCCGGTCAGACGGCGCAGTCGACCGAAGAGATCGGCCGCAAGGTCGGCGAGATCCAGAAGGCCACCCGCGAAGCGGTGGCCTCGATCGGCGCGATCACCGACCAGATCGGTACGCTCGACGGCGTCTCGGCGGCGATCGCCGCGGCGATGGAGGAGCAACGCACCGCGATGGGCTCCTTCTCCACCTCGATCCGCCAGACGAGTGCGGCGGTCGAGGACGTGGCCGAGCGGATGATCGACATCGCCGGCATGGTCACCCAATCGACGTCGTCGGCGGAAGCGGTAGCCGGCGTTTCCGACGACATGCGCCACTCGTCCGAGCGGGTGCGTTCCGAGATCCCGGCGATCGTCCAGGAGGCGACCCGCAAGGCCGAACAGCGCGAGAGCGATCGCTTCGCGAGCTCCGCCTCCGTGCGGTTGGAGATCGGCGGACGGTCCCACGACGTCAACCTCATCGACGTGTCGCGCGACGGCGCCCGCGTCGGGCCGGTCTCGGGCGTCGCCGACGGGACACGGGCGCGGATCGTGGTCGACGAGAAGCGGATCGAGGCCTCCGTGATCTGGCAGAACGGCGGGGAGATGGGCGTACGTTTCGCGGCACCGCTCGACGCGGTGACCCTTGGGCGGCTGGCCGAACAACTGATCTCGACCGGGCGGCGCGGCGCCGCCGCCTGAGGCCGGGCCGGGGAGGCTCGGACGGCGAGGTACGAAGACGGCGGGCCGCCGTCTTCCTTCGGTCGAGGGCGCGGGCGAAAATCGCGCTTGCGTCCGCCGGCCATCGCAGTTATTCGACGAGGAGGCTCTCGTGGTGCGTCGCATCGGGAGGCCTCCGTGAGCGCATCCCCGACGAACCTGTTTTCGAGGGGGCGTTCGAGAAACGGACCTCGCCCCCCTCACGGGATCGAGGCCTCCGAGGGACGAAGACCGGATGATCGCGCGAGACGCTTCTCTGCCGACGATCGATGCGCCGCACGGCGCCACGGCTCCGCTCGCCCTCCTCATCTCCTCGCTTCTCCTTCTTATCGGCCCCTGAGCGCCGACAGGCTCCCTCGTGAACGAGGCGGGCGGGCTCTCAGGGGATGAAAACGGAAACGGCCACCGAACCCATTCGGCGCCGCCGGCGAGGTCACGAGCGACACGACCCCCGCGGCCCCGAGACGATCCAGAGGACCACCGCGATGAACCAGATCGACACTTCCGCCCGTGACCGCGTCGTCATCTTCGACACCACCCTGCGCGACGGCGAGCAGTCCGCCGGCGCCTCGATGACCTTCGAGGAGAAGATCCAGGTCGCCGAGTTGCTCGACGCCATGGGTGTCGACGTCATCGAGGCCGGCTTCCCGATCGCCTCCCAGGGCGACTTCGAGGCCGTCTCGGCGATCGCCGCGCGGCTGCACACCTCGGTCCCCGCCGGTCTGGCGCGCGCCGCCAACAAGGACATCGACCGGGCGGCCGAGGCGCTGAAGAATGCGCACCACTTCCGCATCCACACCTTCATCTCCACCTCGCCGGTACACATGAAGTACAAGCTGCAGCTGGAGCCGGAGGCGGTGTTCGAGAAGATCATCGCCTCGGTGACGCGCGCCCGCTCGCACACCGACGACGTCGAATGGTCGGCCGAGGATGCGACCCGCACCGAGCACGACTTCCTGTGCCGCTGCGTCGAGGCGGCGATCAAGGCGGGCGCCACCACCATCAACATCCCCGACACCGTCGGCTACACCACGCCGGAGGAATACCGGGCGCTGTTCGAGATGCTGATCAACCGGGTGCCGAACGCCGACAAGGCGGTGTTCTCGACCCATTGCCACAACGATCTGGGCATGGCGGTGGCCAATTCGCTGGCCGGCGTCATGGGCGGGGCGCGGCAGATCGAGTGCACCGTCAACGGGCTGGGCGAGCGCGCCGGCAACGCCGCGCTGGAGGAGGTGGTGATGGCCATCCGCACCCGCGCCGACGTGCTGCCCTTCACCACCGGCATCCGGACGCCGATGCTGACCCAGGCCTCGAAGCTGGTCTCCACCGTCTCGGGCTTCCCGGTGCAGTACAACAAGGCGATCGTCGGCAAGAACGCCTTCGCGCACGAGTCCGGCATCCACCAGGACGGCATGCTGAAGCACGTCGAGACCTACGAGATCATGCGCCCCGAAGACGTCGGCGTGCGCGAGACCAATCTGGTCATGGGCAAGCACTCCGGCCGTCACGCCTTCCGCGAGAAGCTGAAGGACCTGGGCTACGACCTGGGCGAGAACGCCTTCGAGGACGCCTTCAAGCGGATGAAGGACCTGGCCGACCGCAAGAAGCACGTCTACGACGAGGACATCGAGGCGCTGGTCGAGGACGGCATCGTCTCGCAGGCCGAGGGCGCCAAGGTGATCGCGCTGACGGTCATCGCCGGCACCGGCGGGCCGCAGAAGGCGATCATCACCATGGACGTCGACGGCCACCACGTCACCAAGGAGGCGACCGGCACCGGACCGGTCGACGCCACCTTCAACGCCGTCAAGGCGATCCTGCCGCACGAGGCCAAGCTGTCGCTCTATCAGGTCCACGCGGTGACCGAGGGCACCGACGCGCAGGCCGAGGTGTCGGTGCGGCTCGAGGAAGAAGGCCGGGTGGCGACCGGCCGCGGCGCCGACGTCGACACGCTGGTGTCCTCGGCCAAGGCCTATGTCTCGGCGCTGAACAAGCTGTCGATCCGCCGCCAGAAGGCGACGGACGTCGCCCTGGCCGAGAGCGAAGGCGTCGAGCCGGTTCGGGTGGGCGAGCGGATCTGAGGCGGCGGACGGCGCCGCCGAAAGGCCGAGCGGAGGCCGCGGGGATGTTCCCTCGCGGCCTTTTTCCATGTCGCGCCAAGGTGTTGCAGGTGGCACAAGAAACTTGTCGCTTCCTGTTGCATCGCGCCGCCGACCCCGCTATAGAAGGCCCCGTCGCGGCCGGCGGGACACCGTCGGACGAACGAGAATGGGCGCTTAGCTCAGTTGGTAGAGCAGCTGACTCTTAATCAGCGGGTCATAGGTTCGAATCCTATAGCGCCCACCATTCTCGCCTTCGACGACACCGAAGAGCCGCCCTTCCGGGCGGCTTTTTCGTTTCGGCGCCTTCGTTCGCCGGGCGGCGTGATCGGCGTCATCGACAATTCACGGGCGTCACGGCCCGCCTCCGCCTAGATTGTGCGTGCCTCGGCACGTCGCCGTGGGCGAACCCGTGAGCGGAGGCGCTCGATGGTCGCCGTCACCCGCCGCGCCGTCTTCGCGTTCCTCGCCGCGCTCTCGTCGCTCGCAGGGCGGCGTGCGGTCGCCGCCTCCGGCTCGGGGCGCTGGGTCTGCACCTACAACGAGTGCCTTCCTTTCGTCTACGACCCCGTCCACGGGGATCCCGACAACATCGCCGGAACCCATCCGATCCCACCGGGGACCGCCTTCGAGGACCTGCCGGCGGATTGGCTCTGCCCGGTCTGCGGCACGCCGAAATCGTGGTTCGAAGAGACCGACGAACCCTGGCGCGGTACCGGCTGATGAGACCTGTGCGCGGATAGCCCTCGACGACCGTCTACTGACGTGATTCA
>NZ_DAIPZB010000068.1:0-18543 GCF_036782435.1 Pinisolibacter sp.
TTGAGTGAATCACGTCAGATGACGGTCGTCGAGACCTATCCGCACACAGGTCTCCGTCATACCATCGGCCGTTGGAAATGACCGATGGTATTCCTGGCGCGAATTTCTCATGCCTCTGACGCAGATGAGAAATTCGCGTGTGTTCGAAGGCCGGGTGCGTCGGCACCTTCGGCCTCTGGTGTTACCACGGGTCGACGTAACCGCTACGACCCGGATGAAACGGGCCGGCATGCGCGCCCGCACGCCCCTCCGACGGCCCCGGTCGCCCTACGTCACTTTGAGAAACCACCTTTTGTAACAAGATGTTGGCACCGTTACATGACCTCCGGGCAACCGTTTGCCCTCACGGAATGAACGGTTACAACCTGTAATTTGCCTCTCGGCGATGCCATACCCGTGACGACGAGACGGGTCGTTCCCCCTGCCCCGTCTCCGCACCGAGAGGAGATCCGATCATCGTGTACGCGCCCCACGACGACATGTTCGTCATGTCCGAGCTCATCCCCGTCGAGAACCGCCCCTATCAGATCGGCGAACTGGCCGAGAAGTTCGGGGTGACGCTGCGCACCATCCGCTTCTACGAGCAGAAGGGCCTGATGAAGCCGCGTCGCATCGGCTCCAACATGCGCATCTTCGATGCCGCGGACGTCGCCCGCCTCGGGCTGATCGTCACCTGCCGCCGCTTCCGCTTCACCGTGGACGAGATCGCCGCCCTGCTCACGCTGCGCGACCGGCTCGGGGCCCAGGAGTTCCGCGCCCATCTGGTCGCCGCTCTGACCGCGCGCCGCGCTGCGCTGGTCGAGGAGATCGAAGAGAGCCGCAAGCTGATCGACGAACTCGGCGGCTTCCTGACCGGCCTCGATCACCGGGCCTGACCCGCCCCTCCTCTCGCGGCCTCGCCGCGGCGGTCCCTCCCGACCGGCGCGGCACGAACGAAACGCCTCGGCGATCCGCGCCCCTCTGGATCGCCGTCACCGCCGTCCCTGCGTGACCACGCGTTTCGCTTCGCCTCGATCCCGACCACCTCACCTGCTCCGAGAGCGAGGGTGGTTGCCCACGGCGACGCTCCGATGTCTCATCGGCCGTCACCGGCCGCAGGAGGGTGCCCATGTTCGAGGCCATCGCCCGCCTTCTCCATTTCCATCCCGCCCTGACCTTCGTGATCATGGGCGCCGCCTTCGCCGCGTTCTCCCTGCAGACCGTCGAGGTCTTCCGTCTGTTGTCGGCCAACCTCGACTTCATCGCCGCCCACGGCACCGTGGCGTTGATGGAGGGCGCGGCGCGCCAGCTCCTCGGGCTCCTCGCCACCCTGATCGGGGCGCTCGCAGCCTACCTGCTGTTCAAAGCCTGCGAACGCATCCTCGTCGATCGGATGACGCGGCTCTGATCGCCGCATCCTCCGAAGGCATTGTTGGCGCTTCTCGCACTCGCGTGATATGGACCCCGCGACAATTCAACGCTCCCGGTCGACGACCGGCCCGCGCCCGGGCCGGGGCCGTGGGGCCTCCAGCGAGGACGCGCATATGGCGAAGATCAAGGTGGCGAACCCGGTCGTCGATCTCGACGGCGACGAGATGACCCGCATCATCTGGCAGTTGATCAAGGACAAGCTGATCCTGCCCTACCTCGATCTCGAGATCGAATATTACGACCTCTCGGTCGAGAACCGTGACGCCACCAACGATCAGATCACGATCGACGCGGCCCACGCGATCAAGAAGCACGGCGTCGGCATCAAGTGCGCCACCATCACGCCCGACGAAGCGCGCGTGAAGGAATTCAACCTCAAGGAGATGTGGAAGTCGCCGAACGGCACCATCCGCAACATCCTCGGCGGCGTCATCTTCCGCGAGCCGATCATCTGCAAGAACGTGCCGCGCCTCGTCCCCGGCTGGACCCAGCCGATCGTCGTCGGCCGTCACGCCTTCGGCGACCAGTACAAGGCCACCGACTTCAAGTTCCCCGGCAAGGGCATCCTGACGATCAAGTTCGTCGGCGAGGACGGCACGGTGATCGAGAAGGAGGTCTTCAAGGCCCCCGGCGCCGGCGTCGCCATGGCCATGTACAACCTCGACGAATCGATCCGCGATTTCGCCCGCGCCTCGATGATGTACGGCCTGATGCGCAAGTGGCCGGTATATCTGTCGACCAAGAACACCATCCTCAAGGCCTACGACGGCCGCTTCAAGGACATCTTCCAGGAAGTCTTCGAGACCGAGTTCAAGAAGCAGTTCGACGAAGCCGGCATCACCTACGAGCATCGCCTGATCGACGACATGGTCGCGGCGTCGCTGAAGTGGTCGGGCGGTTACGTCTGGGCCTGTAAGAACTACGACGGCGACGTCCAGTCCGACACGGTCGCTCAGGGCTTCGGCTCGCTCGGCCTGATGACCTCGGTGCTGCTCACGCCGGACGGCAAGACCGTCGAGGCCGAAGCCGCCCACGGCACCGTCACCCGTCACTACCGCGAGCACCAGAAGGGAAAGGAGACCTCGACCAACTCGATCGCCTCCATCTTCGCCTGGACCCGCGGCCTCGCCCATCGCGCCAAGCTCGACGACAACGCCGATCTCGCCAAGTTCGCCACCACCCTCGAGCGCGTCTGCGTCGAGACCGTGGAAGCCGGCTTCATGACCAAGGACCTCGCCCTCCTGGTCGGCGCCGAGCAGAAGTGGCTCTCCACCACCGGCTTCCTCGACAAGATCGCCGAGAACATGGAGAAGGAGATGGCCACCTGGGGCTGAGCCCTCGGGAAGGTCGATCCGAGATCCGAAGAACGAGACACCCCGGAGCCCGCTCCGGGGTGTCGTCGTTTCGGGGGCGGAAGCGATCCGATGTCGGTGGCCGAAGGGCGGTGGAGCCGGCGCAGGAGAGCGCCCGCGCAAAAATCCCCCCTGCCGGATAGGCGGTGCACACCCCGATCCTCCCCTTTCGCAGCCCTTGCCCGCATCGTCGCCCTGGCACACTCTCGCCCGAGAAGAAGAACCGAGGGTTCGAGGGGACGGCCATGGGCGGGACGGGTGCGGCGGCGGCGACGCCGCGGGTGGAGGCGTTTCGCCAGATCGTCATCTGGCCGCTGCAACTGATGCCGACCGGCGACGACCGGGCGCCCTGGGAGCCGCTGCTGGCCGAAGACGGCGGCCGGCGCTGGACCGAACTCGACGACGACTTTCCCGAGGACCCGCGCCACTATCAGGAACGGCACTACCGCGAATTCGTCGCCTTCCTGCCGCACGTCCAGCGCTTCCTCTACGGCGAGCGCGCCTCGCGCACCGGCCGCACCACCTACGGCGACAGCCCGATCCGCATCTTCCGCCGGACAGACGTCGACGCCGTTCGCATCCATCGCCGCAGCTTCCCCGAGCCGCTGACGCTGAGGGTCGTCCACGTCGACCTCTACTTCTTCTACGACGTCGACGTCGCCATCCTGGTGGTCGAGATCGAGGGCGGCGACCTGCCGCTCGCCGAGATGCAGGACGTGGTCTATCGCTTCGGCCGCGCCTATCCTGCCGGTTGGGAGACCGACGGCGCCCCGACCAACTGCTTCCGCAAGGTCGAATGGCTCGACGCCGCCGGCGCCGTCCTCGGCGTCTCCGACTACGAGGCGCGCGACAAGTTCATGGCCTCGGTCTGCCGCCACCAGACCACCGCCATCTCGGCTCACTGGGAGTATCTGCTCGAACCGATGGTGCCGAACCAGAGCGAGGCGCGCGGCCTCGCCCGCTACCGCCAGCTCGAGTTCCACCGCATGCCGATCATGGTGTGGCTCGCCCTCGACGATCCCCGCGCCCTCACCCGCGCCGATCACATGCGTCTCGCCTTCGCCGGCGCCCCCGGCGAGGCCGATCGCACGCCCTATTCCGAGCCCTTCCTCGCCGATTTCGAAAAACTCTACTGCTACGACCGCTTCCACGAACCGGCCCGCGACGGCTGGGTCGACACCCGACTGATGTGCTCCGGACAGGCTTTCGTCGCCGTCGGCGAGGCGGGCCGCGCCGTCTTCGACGACCCGGAACGCGGCTTCCTCGCCCAGTTCCGCCACCAGTTCTTCCTGACCGGGCTCATCGCCCACTTCCACCGGGCGGCGCTGCTGATGCTCTCCGATCGGTTGGTGGCGACCGTCAGCCGCCTCGATCCGTCGCGCAAGGACTCGGTCGGCCGCTTCCGCCACGACATCCGCGCCACGCTCGAGATCTTCCTGCGCTTCACCCACCGCTACTATTTTTCGGAGATCTCCGATCAGGCGACGATCCGCGACGTCTTCCGTCTGTGGATGGGCCACCTCGGCACCGAGCGCCTCTATCAGGAACTGCGCGAGGAGATCAACGATATGGCCTCCTACCTCGAGACCGACCTGTTGCGCCGTCAGGCCGTCACCATCCTGCAGCTCACCGTGGTGACCCTGTTCAGCCAGATCGGCATGTTGGCGACCGGCTTCCTCGGCATGAACCTCTTCGGCTGGGCCGACGCCGCCACCTCCGACAAGGTGTGGATCTTCCTCGCGGCACTGATCCCTTCGGCGCTGATCACCTTCTACACCGTCTTCAAGGCCCGCCGCCTCGCCAACTTCCTCGACTCCCTCGCCGACGAACGCCAGAGCTGGAAGACCCGGTTCGAAGCGCTGGGGCAGGTGTGGAAGTCGGGGGGCTGAGCCGCTTGATCGAATGCGGCCGGCCAGGGTGATCAAGACGAGGAATCGGCACCATCGGGCCCTCGCTCGGCGTCAGATCCAGTCGTCGGGACCGCCGCGCGTCTCATCGACCTCTTCGAGCGCGATGTCGCCGCGCGGCGTCACCGCTTCGCGCGCCACCCGCTCGCGCGCCACGGCGCGGATGTGGGCGGCGACGCTGCTCTTCTTCTGCATCAGGTAGTGGAGGTCCTCGGCGTCGAGCACCAGCAGCCGACAATGGGTGAGTGCCACCACGTCGGCCGATCGCCGCGCCTTCCTCAGCACCGCGATCTCGCCGAAGAACTGCCCCTCGCCGAGCCGCAACCGATCGCGCGGCAGTTGGATCTCCACCGTGCCTGCCGCGATGAAATACATCGAATGCGCCGGCTCGCCCGCCGCCGTGACGATGGTGCCGGCCTCTACAGTCTGCGCCCTGAGGAGCCGCATCACGTCGGCGATCTCCGAAGCGGAGAGCTCGGAGAACAACGGCACCCGCGCCACCATCGACCAGGTGACGACGAAGTCGCGGCTGTGGATCTCGCGCGCGAAGGCGGTGGCGATGATACCGACCGGCAAGGCGAACATGCAGAAGCCGAAGAGCATGACCACGCCGGCGAGCGCCCGCCCGCCGGGGGTCACCGGCACCATGTCGCCGTAGCCGACGGTCGTCAGCGTCGTCACCGCCCAGTACATGGCGAGCGGGATCGAACCGAACTTGTCCGGCTGGATCTCGCCCTCGATCCAGTGCATCAGCGACGCCGCGGTCACCACCAGACCGGCCATGATGACGCCGGAGGCGAAGAGCGCCCGCCGCTCGGAGGCGACGGCATTGATCAGCGAACTCATGCCGGCGGAGTAGCGCGCCAGCTTGAGGAAGCGCAGCAGGCGGAAGACCACCAGCACGTTGACGTCGAAGACGCCGAAGGCGAAGCCGACCAGCGTCGGCGCCACCGCCATCAGATCGACGATCGCCCAGGGCGTGAAGACGTAGCGCAACCGCGCCCCGATCCGCCCGTAGCGCTTGAGCGGAACGTGCTCGTCCGAGATCCACACCCGCGCCAGATATTCGATGGCGAAGAGCACGACCGTGCCGATCTCCACCGACAGGAAGATCCCGCCGTAGCTCTGCCGGTAACCCGGCACCGTCTCCATCACCACGGCGAAGACGTTGAGGACGATCAGGAAGACGATGGCGCGGTCGACGAAGAGCGCGACGCCGTCGCCGAGCGGCGGCACTTCGAGGATCTCGAAGATCCGATGTTTCCACGCTCGATATCCCGACGGAGCCGGCATCGCCTCCCTTTCCTCCCGCCCGACGGACCGACGGGCGATCAGACGCCCGCGGCCTGCCGGATACGCTCGGCGATCGCTTCGATCGCCGCTTCCGCCTTGGTGCCGTCCGGGCCGCCGCCCTGCGCCATGTCCGGCCGGCCGCCGCCGCCCTTGCCGCCCATCACTTCGGCCGCGACGCGCACCAGATCGACTGCATTGTTGGCCGCCACCGCATCGGGCGTCACGCCGACGACGATGCTCGCCGCCTTGCCGTCGTCCGAGCGTCCGATCAGCACCACCACCCGGTTGGCGAAGCCGTTGCGCGCCTCGTCGACAAGACCCTTGAGGTCCTTCGGCGCCACACCGGAGACGATCCGCGGCACGAACTCGGTCGCCCCGATGGTGCGCACCGCCTCGACCGCCGCTCCGGCCCCACCGCCCATCGCGAGCTTCTTCTTCGCTTCGGTCAGCTCGCGCTCCAGCTTGCGCCGCTCGTCGGCGATGGTCTCGACGCGGCCGACCACGTCGGCCTGCTGGACCTTGAGCGACGCCGCCAGATCGCGCACCCGCTTGTCCTGCTCGACGAGATGGCGCCGCGCACCGCGCGCCGTCAGCGCCTCGAGCCGGCGCACACCGGCCGCCACCGCGCTCTCCATCACCACCGAGACGAGGCCGATGTCGCCGGTGCGCCGTACGTGGGTGCCGCCGCACAATTCGACCGAGAAGGCGCGCCCGGCGCGATTGCCGTCACTCTGCCGGCCCATCGCCACGACCCGCACCTCGTCGCCGTACTTCTCGCCGAAGAGGGCGCGCGCCCCCGACGCCTGGGCGTCGTCCAGGCTCATCAGCCGCGTCGTGACCTCGGCGTTCTGCAGCACCACGTCGTTGGCGATCTCCTCGACCCGCGCCAGCTCCTCCGCCGTCATCGGCTTGGGATGCGAGAAGTCGAAGCGCAGCCGGTCGGCGTTGACCAGCGAACCCTTCTGGGCGACGTGGTCGCCGAGCACTTCGCGCAGCGCCTCGTGCAGGATGTGGGTCGCCGAATGGTTGGCGCGGATGGAGCCGCGGCGTTCGCCGTCGACCGTCAGCTTCACCGTGGCGCCGACCGCGATCGGCCCCGCCTCGACCACACCGACATGAACGAAGACGCCCTCGCCTTCCTTGCGCGTATCGGTGACGCGGAAGCGGAAGCCGTCGCCGAGAATGACGCCGGTGTCGCCGATCTGACCGCCGGACTCCGCATAGAACGGCGTCTGATTGACGACGATCGCGCCTTCCGCGCCGGTCTCCAGCGACGCCGCCTCGACGCCGTTCGCGACCAGAGCGACGATCGCGCCCTCCGCCGCTTCGGTGTCGTAGCCGAGGAATTCGGTGGCGCCGACCTTCTCCTTGATGGCGAACCAGACGGCGGCCGACGCCGCCTCGCCCGACCCGGCCCAGGAGGCGCGCGCCTCCGCCCTCTGCCGCGCCATCGCGTCCTGGAAACCGTCGAGATTGACCGCGATGCCGCGCCGGCGCAGCGCATCCTGTGTCAGATCGAGCGGGAAGCCGTAGGTGTCGTAGAGCTTGAACGCCGTCTCGCCGTCGAGCATGTCGCCTTCGAGCATGCCGGTCGTCGCCTCGTCGAGGAGCCCGAGACCGCGCTCCAGCGTCTTGCGGAACCGCGTCTCCTCGAGCCGCAACGTCTCGGTGATCAGCGCCTCGGCACGCGCCAGTTCGGGATAGGCACGTCCCATCTCCCGCACCAGACCCGGCACCAGACGCCACATCAGCGGATCGCGCGCGCCGAGCAGATGCGCATGGCGCATGCCGCGCCGCATGATGCGACGCAGGACATAGCCGCGACCCTCGTTCGACGGCAGCACACCGTCGGCGATGAGGAAGGAAGCGGCGCGCAGGTGATCGGCGATCACCCGATGGCTGGCGCGCGCATCCCCCTCCGCCGCCACGCCGGTCAACTCGACCGAGGCGCGGATCAGCGCCTTGAACAGATCGATGTCGTAGTTGTCGTGGACGCCCTGCAGCACCGCCGCGACGCGCTCCAGCCCCATGCCGGTGTCGATCGACGGCCGCGGCAGACGCGTACGCGTGCCGTCGCCGTACTGCTCGAACTGCATGAACACGAGGTTCCAGATCTCGATGAAACGGTCGCCGTCCTGCTCGGCCGAGCCCGGCGGGCCGCCCCAGATGTGCTCGCCGTGATCGAAGAAGATCTCCGAGCACGGACCGCACGGACCGGTGTCGCCCATCTGCCAGAAATTGTCCGAGGTCGGGATGCGGATGATCCGGTTGTCGGAGAGACCGGCGATGCGCTTCCACAGATCGTAGGCTTCGTCGTCTTCCGAGTAGACCGTGACCAGCAGACGCTTCGCGTCGAGGCCGAATTCCTTGGTGACGAGGTTCCAGGCGAGTTCGATCGCCCGATCCTTGAAATAGTCGCCGAAGGAGAAATTCCCCAGCATTTCGAAGAAAGTGTGGTGGCGCGCGGTGTAGCCGACGTTGTCGAGGTCGTTGTGCTTGCCGCCGGCCCGGACGCACTTCTGCGCCGTCGTGGCGGTCGAATAGTCGCGCCTCTCCATCCCGGTGAACAGGTTCTTGAACTGAACCATGCCGGAATTGGTGAACATCAGGGTCGGATCGTTGCGCGGCACCAGCGGCGACGACGGCACCACTTCGTGGCCGTTCTTCGCGAAGTAGTCCAGGAATGTCGCGCGGATCTCGTTGACGCCACTCATGATCGTACCGAAACCTCTCCTCGGGATGAGCCCCGAGGTTCTATCGACCAATCCGTCGCATGTCCACGGAAAGCGCGCCTTTCCGCCCGCCCGCCGAGCGATTTCCGCTGCACCGCGGCAGACCCCGATGTCGCCCGGCCGATCGTCGCTCCCCCTCCCTGCGTCAGGGCGAGCCGACCCGAAGGGGCGGCCGCCGCACCGGGGAACCGTGGCGACCGCCGGTCCTCCGGCGCCGGGCCGGATTTCCCGCCGAACGGGCGCCACCCACCCGGTGCGACCGACCGCCCACGCCATCCTCGGTCGACGGGCGATCACCCTCGGCGCCCGACGCGCCCCGGACCGACATTCCCCCTGTCGCTTCCCCCTTGTCGAGGCACGAACGCGAACGGCGGGGTCACCCCCGCCGCCTCGTCGATCCGGACCGGTTCGCACCGCGTGCGGCGGAAACCCCCGTCCCGCGCGCCGCCGATCGCCGGATGGCTCAGTCCTCGACCGGACCGTCCTCGTCTTCCGCCGTACCGGTGGGAATGATCTTGTCGGCGATGAGCCCGGCGTTCTGACGGATCGCCGTCTCGATCTTGCCGGCGACCGCCGGATTGTCGCGCAGGAACTGCTTGGCGTTCTCGCGCCCCTGGCCGATGCGCTGGCTCGAATAGGAGAACCACGAGCCCGACTTCTCGACCACGCCGGCCTTGACCCCGAGATCGACCAACTCGCCGACCTTGGAGACGCCTTCGCCGTACATGATGTCGAACTCCACCTCCTTGAACGGAGGCGCCATCTTGTTCTTCACCACCTTGACGCGGGTCTGGTTGCCGACCACCTCGTCGCGATCCTTGATCGCGCCGATGCGGCGGATGTCGAGACGCACCGAGGCGTAGAACTTGAGCGCGTTGCCGCCGGTCGTGGTCTCGGGATTGCCGAACATCACGCCGATCTTCTGGCGGATCTGGTTGATGAAGATCACCATGGTCTTCGACTTGGAGATCGAGGCGGTGAGCTTCCTCAGCGCCTGACTCATCAGGCGTGCCTGCAGACCCGGCAGGCTGTCGCCCATCTCGCCTTCGAGCTCGGCCTTGGGCGTCAGCGCCGCCACCGAGTCGATGACCAACACGTCGAGCGCACCGGAGCGCACCAGCGTGTCGGCGATCTCCAGCGCCTGCTCGCCGGCGTCGGGCTGGGAGATGAGCAGGTCGTCGAGATCGACCCCGAGCTTACGGGCATAGATCGGGTCGAGCGCATGCTCGGCATCGATGAAGCCGCACACGCCCCCCTTCTTCTGCGCCTCGGCGACGCAGTGCAGCGCCAGCGTCGTCTTGCCCGAGGATTCCGGCCCGTAGATCTCGACGATCCGGCCTCGCGGCAGGCCGCCGATGCCGAGCGCGATGTCGAGGCCGAGAGAGCCGGTCGGGACGGTCTCCACCTCGACCACCTTGCCCTGGCCGAGCCGCATGATCGAGCCCTTGCCGAAGTTGCGCTCGATCTGCTGAAGCGCCGCGTCCAAAGCCTTGGTTCTGTCCATACCGTCCCCTTCGACGAGGCGAAGTGAAGCCTGTGCCATCGTCCAGCTCCCTTATCTCACGCGGCTCGGTGCCTGCCAATCGCAGTCAATGTACATGCTTTGTTCCATTTGACAAGGGGGCACTCAACATTCTGTTCGAAAAAGTGAAACTCGTCCGTGTTCGCATGACGTTCACGGTGGGTGGTGCGCGTCTCGAGCGGCCGCTTCGCTGGGGGCGCCATCGCTATTTGTCGGAGGGGGCGATTCGGGCTGCGCGAATTATATGTCGCAAGATCAAAGTAAATCTCTGAATTATCTTGCATATTTCATCGGCGATTTAGCGAACACCTCATGCTGATACAAAGCATTCGACACTGATTTCTGAAGCGATTGATCCCACAGAGAATATTGGCGAACAGTCTGGTACCGGCGGAGCGCACCGCCTGCCATTGCCGAACATATTGGCGAACATCAAATTTCGGAGGAATGGTCCCTCTTGCCGAAGGGCAGCACGCTCAATTTCCTCTTCACCGCCATTCTATCACGGCGAGCCCGGTCATAGGCTTCGGAGACTGCGGCTGCCAACCGCCACCCCAACGAGAGAAACTTCTCACCGTCGACCTCGACCACAACCCCTTGCGCTGTCCCGGGTCCTGCTATGTAACCGGCGATGGACCCGCAGTCATCTAGGGCCTCCAAGACTGCACTATGCAAATCTGCATACTGAGGCTTGAAATCTCCGTATAGTAAAAAATCCGGCTCAACATCTAAAATATGACACACACCGAATACAAACGTAGCCGGGATTTTAGACGATCCCGTCATATAATTCTGCACAGTGCGATAGGGCATTTCCAAAGCATCACTGATATCCCGCAGAGATATCCCTTTCAGCTTCAGAATATCACGCAGCCGGCTCGCGATCTCCGCATCGTCGATAGGAGTTGACATACACATAAACAGGTGCAATCGTCGGCAATATGCACCAACTCAAGCGCACCCTCCCTCTCACTCCCCTTGCGGGGACAGACCTGTACAACGCCATCCGTGCCGCCCTCGTGGCGCGCGGAACCAGTCTCAATGCATGGTGTAAGTCGCACGGTGTCAATAGACAGACTGCGGAAAAGGCATTGAAGGGTGAGCGCTTCGGAAGGCGGGCGAACGATTTACGTCAACAGATGGTCATCGAACTCTTGGGTGTCAGGCGATGACCGAGTTCGTCCCGTCCAAGGTTCTCGCCTCACTACTCGGCGTCACCGACCGAGCAATCGAATTGGCCATTACGCGGGCCTGCAATCGCGGTGATATGAAGTGGCGCGGTGCCACCCTCGTCGTCCGTGAGGTCCACGGCCGCGGCGGCCGCTCCGGAACCTCCTATCAGGTCAGCGTCGACAGCCTTCCGGCCGATCTCCAAGAATGTTTGAAGACGCTTCGCAGCCCGGTCGAAGGCCGGTTGAACCACGGCATGCGAGCGCAGATCGAGCGCGATTGGCTCCACGCCCTCATCGCCCCGGCCCTCACTCATCCGAAGGGCTCCGCCGAGCGAGCAGCCGCCGTTCGGGAGATCGCCGGCAGGCGCCACATGCGGCCAGACGGCGAACGGAAGACCTTCTCCGAGCGGTCCGTTCTGCGCCGTCTGAAGGACTACGAAGAGGCCGGCGGCTTGGCGGGGCTCGGCCGCACGAAGCGTCGCGATGCGGGTACCGCGCGCGTCGTCGTCACCCGCGCATGGGATGCCGCCGTGCCCTTCGAAGAGACGACGAAGGAGCGCATCGGCCGTGACCTTCGCCAGTACATCCGGGGGCTCGTCCAAGCCGGCGAGGCGCCTTCGAACATCCGCCTGCTCGCCGCACGGAAGCTCGCGAACCTGACGGTCGCCGCCGGCTTCTCCCCGGACCAGGTCGTGCGCGAGCGCATCTGCCACATCCCGAAGGGTCACGTCGACCGAGAGGCGATCCACCGCAAGGTTCGCATCTTCGATGCCGATCGTAAGGCACACGAGGACGCCAAGCCCCGGATCCGCCGGACACGCAGCGGCCTCTTCCCCATGGATGTCGTCGTCGGCGACGTTCACCCGATCGACATTCTCATCCGCCGCGACGACGATTCGGCAATCACGCCGAAGGCCGTCGCGTGGCTCGATCTCGCGACGAACCGGGTGTGGCTCGACCCGCTCCTCCTGGAGAAGGGCGACGGCATCCGCAACGCCGACGTGATCGCCAGCTTCGCCCGGATGGTCCGGGCTTGGGGCGCGCCGCGCGCGCTCTACCTCGACAACGGCTCGGAATACAACTGGGCCGAATTCGTCGACGACGCGCTGAAACTGATCGACCGTGAAGGCCGACGGACCCTCGGAACCGTCGCGCCCTGGGCGGAGCGCACCTCCAACATCATCCGGGCCAAGCCCTACAACGCGGCCGCGAAGCCGATCGAGGGCATCTTCTCGGTTCTCGAGCGGACGGTGTTCCACACGATCCCCGGATGGATCGGCGGCGACCGCATGAAGAAGAAGACGGCAAACGTCGGCCGCGATCCCGATCCCTACCCCGGTATGTTCGACGATCTCCGGGAGGAGATCGCTCGCGCGCTCGCCCTCTACGAAATCCGCCCGCAACGCGGTGCGCTCGCGGGCAAGTCTCCGCTGGCGGTGTGGAACGAGGCGATCACCGCCGGCTGGGGCGCGACCGCGGTCGACCAGAAGGCACTTCTGATCGCCTTCTCCGACGCCAAGGAGAAGACCGTCAGCCAAGGCACGATCACCCACAAGGGGCGGCGGTACACCTGCCGCGAGCTGCTGGCCTTCCACGGTGACAAGGTCACGGCCCTCATCCCGAAGTACGGCGAGTGGTCGGCCATCCCTCTCAAGGACCGAAGCGGAACGATCATCGGCTTCGCCGAAGAAGACCGGCCTTTCGCTCTCCTCGACCCGGAAGGTGCGAGAGAGGCCGAACGGCGCTCCACCGAGAAGAAGCGGGCGATCCGAGACCTCCGCCACTCGGTACCGGCGGTCGATCCCCGCGCCGAACGAGCAGCGCTGGTGTCCGATCTCCCAGCCATCGCAACACCACCCGTCGCCGCCGTCATCGGGCTCACCGACGAGACCGCCCGGATCGCCGAACGCATCACCGAGACGACAGCCGAGAGAGCCGAACGCAAGACGCGGGACGCGGCGGCAGAACAGGACCGGATCGACGAAGAGAACCACTATAACAATGAAATCACGAAGAAAATTGCCGCGGCCATGAGGAGGCGTGGATGAAACGGACGCCTGCCGGCGAATTCGTCATGACCCCGACTGCCGAGCGAACCCTCGAGAAGATCCGTCTCGTGCGGGATACCGGTTCGGTCGCCTTGTTCACCGGTTCGGCCGGCGTCGGCAAGACGACGATCGTTCAGCGCTTCCTGCGCGAGGATAGGGACGCCCGGTATGTGGTCTTTTCGGCCGCATCACGGAACCTGTAGTCGGTGCTCAAGGACATCGCCAAAGTCCTAAACATTAATCTCACCGGCAGATCAACCTATGAGCTCAATAAAGATATCGAACATTGGCTCAATTGGGGAAGCACCGATAGTGGAACGTCTCTCGGCTTCGATTCCAGAAAAATATATCGAGGCCCATACGTCGTCTGCGACGAAGTCCAGAACATCGACCTGAACGCGCTTCGGCAACTCCTTCACTACAACGACATGTACGGCCTGCCGATCATCATGATCGGCAACGAACACACAATCAAGCGAACCCACGCCAACGAAGCTGCACTCGACCAGATCGAAGATCGCATCCGGGTTCGTGATCGCATCGACCGCACCCGCGGCGACATCGCCGCCGTCTGCGACGCCTGGGGGATCGAGGATGCCACGGTGCGCGACTGGGTGATCGCCTACGCGATCGAGACCACATGGCGGCGGTTGTTCTCGCTTCTTCGTGCCGCGGCGGGCCTCTCCGCAGACCGGCAAATCGGTATCTCGCAGCTTCAAGACGCCATCGGCTTCGAAGGTGGCAGGAAAGCCGCGAACGAATTCCTCCGAAAGCTCACAGATCGACGTCGCGCCCTCTGACGATATCGAATTGATCGAACCGAAGGGAGAACACCATGACCAAGCACATCAATATACTCACCGACATAGATCCGTTCTTGAAAATCGAAAATCTGTACGACGACATCGAATATTTCCGCAACCGAGTAGACCTGCTCACATGGGTTTCCGGGGAAATGCAGCATCATCATTTCAGCATGAAAGAGAACAACGGCAAGCTGTTCGAAATGTACTCCCTTTTCATGGCCATCATCAAAAACGACCTCGACCGGGCCGTAGACCTCGTCAACGCCAACCGCAAGGAGCGGTTCACGTCATGACCGCAAGGATCACCGATCGGCAACGACGGATTCCGACCGCCCGACAGATCGCCGTCGTCCATGTCGCCAAGAAGCAACTGGGATTATCGGAAGAGGTCTATCGCGCGGTCCTCGTGCGGATCGGCGGCGTCGAGAGTGCCGCCGATCTCGACCGCACCGGCTTCGAAGCCGTCATGGCCTATTTCACGGCCTGCGGCTTCCGATCCTCGTGGACGCAACGCACCTTCGGCCGGCGTCCCGGCATGGCGACGCCGAAACAGGTCGACCTGATCCGAGATCTCTGGAACCAGTGGTCGGACGGCAAGGACGAGCACGAGCTGAACAATTGGCTCGAGCACAGCTACGGCGTCTCGGCGCTGCGGTTCTGCGACGGCCCGACGACGGCCAAGGCGATTGCCGGCCTCAAGGCGATGATCGGCAGGAGGCGGGCGAAGTCACAGTGACGATCGATGGGAGAGCGAGAGGCCCGGTCGCGGCGGTAGACGCCGCTTCGATCGGGCCTCTTCACGTCGGAGCGAACACCCGGCGACAACATCGACGTAGAAGTGGTTTCGAAGGAGGTAGGACGGCCGGTCGAAGAACGAGCAGTGGGCAGGGTGCTGCGTCCCTGAAGCGTCCGCTGACGGTGTTCTGTGGGTCGAGACCTGAATCCGCCGATCCGGTTCGGTCGCTCCACCTCGCCGATCGGAGATCGGTCCGCGCCTCGGCGTGCGAGGTAGAACCTATCACCGTGCAATCCGGCGGACAACGCCGAGACTAGGGCGGCCGTTCCCGCCCCGTCGCTCCACGTCACCGATCGCTGAGCGGGCGCGACGACATGTGCCGCAACAATATAGGCCGAATTCCGCGCCGGCGCCACGCCTGGACCCGGATCCGAAGAGAAGCCCCACAGGCGGCCGTGACCACCTCCGCTGTGGGATGATCAAATAGAAGCGGCGAACCCGGTCCAAGGGCTTTTATCGACTATTAATCGGCCTTCTGAAAGTCGATTGGACCGCTACCGGTTCTCCGGTTACGCTCATCTGCCGCCGATCACCGATTTTCATGATGCCCCCGAACATGTTCGGGGGCGCTTTCGTTCGTGCCCCCGAACACATTCGGGATGCCCATCGCCGGAGAGCGTCTCGAACGCCCGGCCGGTGCTCCTGGTGGCCGGCCGGCGATGGGTGACCCGAACGAACGGCGGCACTCATGGTCGAACACGTCTCGATGGTGGAAATCTGCGGAGCGATCGGCCGGGAAGCCGCCGACGCGCTGGTGAAGGCCTTCGGGGGACAATCGGTCTACGTTCCCGGGACCGTCGACGAAGGAAGCCGTCTCGTGACCGCGATCGGCCTCGAGGCGGCACGCGCACTCTCGGACCACTTCGGCAACCGCGGGACGACCTTCGTCGTTCCGATGAACCACGGCGCCCGCATCTCCGATCGTCGCCGAGAGATCGCCGAGCGTAGCACACGCGGCGAGTCCATATCCCAGATCGCCGCCGCCATGGGGATCCACATCCGCACAGTGGAGAAGGCGCGGGCGCGTGACCGGCTGACCGACGCCACACCGCGCACCTCGACGAAGGGGGGCCGGCCGTGACCGATCCCTCGCGCTCCGCTTCGCCCGACACGATCGCCACGGCGGCGATCGAACTCATGACCTCGTCGCCCGTCGGCTCCACCGAGCAGTGGATCCATCTGATGCCGTCCGGGACCTTCGGCGGCCGAGACGGACGCGGGCCGTACCGGCTCGCCGACGCCGCCGCCGTCATCGAGACGAGCCGGCGCTATGCCGTCCGGTACAGATCCCGGTCGACTACGACCACCAGATCGACCGCGCCGAGAAGAACGGCCAACCCGCGCCGGCCGCCGGATGGATCGACGCCCTTCAATCCCGCGCCAGCGGCATCTGGGGGCGGGTGACGTGGACGGGCCGCGCGGCGGAATACCTCGGCAAGCGCGAGTACCGCTACCTCTCGCCCGTCTTCGTCCATTCGCCGGATGGAACCGTTCGGTCCATCGTCCGCGCGGCACTCACCAACAACCCGAACCTGCAACAGCTCACGGCGCTGGCAAGCGCGGAGACCCCTCCCATGGACCCGAACGCGACCCCGTCGAGCCCCGACGCGCTTCTGACCGAGATCCGCAAGGCGCTCGGTCTCCCCGACACCGCCAGCGATGCCGAGATCCTCGCCAAGCTGCGCGATCTCACCACCTCTCAGCAGGCGGCGACGCCGGACCCGACGCAGTTCGTGCCGATCGGCGCTTCGAACAGACGGTCGCCGAAGTGCACCGCCTCAATCAGGGCGTCTCGGCACAGGCGGCGGTGTCTCATGTCGAGCTTCAGATCCGCAACGGCAACCTGCCGCCGGCCCTGAAGGATTGGGGCGTCTCGCTGTGCAGCGTCAACAAGACCGCTTTCGACGCCTTCATCGACCGGACGCGAGGGGCGTTCAACGCGATCGTCAGCCCGCAGACCGCCACGCGGAAGGACCAACCGGCCGCACACTCCTCTCGCCTGAGCGACGACGAACGGTCGATCTGCCGCCGCATGGGCATCACCGAAGACGAACTCGTGAAGGCCCGCGCCTTCGCCGAACCCGCGAGGGCCTGACCGATGTTGATCAACCGCGCCAATCTCTCGACGCTCTACGACGCCTTCAACGCCGCCTTCAACAAGGGCTTCACCGGCGCCGACAACGCCTACACCAAGGTGGCGATGGTGGTGCCGTCGTCGGCGTCATCCGAAACCTACGGCTGGCTCGGCACCTTCCCCAAGATGCGCGAATGGGTCGGCGACCGCCTCATCCAGAACCTTGCGGCGGCGACCTACGCCATCCAGAACCGCAAGTTCGAGAACACCGTCTCGGTCGGACGGACGGACATCGAAGACGATCGCTACGGCGTCTTCTCGCCGATCATGGCCGAGATGGGCAAGTCGGCCGCCGAACACCCGAACGAGCTGGTGTTCTCGCTTCTCGCCGAAGGCTTCACGTCGAAGTGCTACGACGGGCAGTACTTCTTCGACAGCGACCACCCGGTGACCGACGCGAGCGGTGCCACCGCGTCGATGTCGAACACCGGCGGCGGTTCGGAAACGCCGTGGTTCCTTCTCGACATCAGCCGGGCCATCAAGCCGTTGGTGTTCCAGGAGCGGCTTCCCTACAAGCTCACCGCCCTGACCGAAGACAATGACGACAACGTCTTCTGGAAGGACGAGTACATCTACGGCGTCCGGGCGCGGTCGAACGCCGGGTTCGGCCTGTGGCAGCTCGCCTACGGATCGAAACAGACGCTCGACGCGACGTCCTATGCGGCGGCGCGCGCGGCGATGCAGAACATGCGCGGCGACGGCGGCCGTCCGCTCGGCATCAAGCCGACGCTGCTCGTCGTACCGCCTTCGCTCGAAAGCGCCGGCCTGAAACTCCTCAACAGCGAACTCGGCACCGGTGGCGAGACCAACGAGTGGAAGGGAACGGCCGAACTCCTCGTCACCCCGTGGGTCGGGTGAGCGTAGGAGCCAGCCGGCATCAAAATGGGCGACCGGGCGCAGCAAGAAGGCGAGAAGGTCGCGGGCGTCGCAGCAAAAGGACACGTTTCCGGCGGTGACGGTCCGCAATCGTCCACCGCCGATCGGATCCGGCGGGGAAAACTCGACACCTTCCTTCACCCGCGCCGATCCCGCATCGAAAACGATCGGGAGATCGCCATCTTCCTCGTCGAGCGGTTCGGGCTCCTGTCTCTCGAAGAAATCGTGCGGGAGGGGCGCGCGCGGTTCGGGAGCGACCGTGTTCCGTCGCGATCATCGATTCATCGGTTCTGGATGCGCCTCCGCCGGTCGGTCGCCCCCTCCTTCCGAAGCTCCGAGTAAAGCTGGTCTCTCGACGACGTTGGCACGCACCCATCAAATTGCAGCAAATTCCACCATCTCCCGCCTTCCTCCGACAGATAGCCCCGACTTCCGACAGATAATGAGACCTGTGCGCGGTTGGACCATCATGTTGATTTGATGCGTTTAATGTGC
>NZ_DAIPZB010000069.1:0-18085 GCF_036782435.1 Pinisolibacter sp.
ACATTCGGACGCCGACGGGAATCGCCGGGCGCGAATTTCAAAACGGCCTCTGAGGCACGTCCCCCGCCGCCGCCTCGCGCCCCCGAGGCGGCGGCCTTCTCCCGATCCCGCGACCGACCTCGAACCGACGGATGCTCCCGATGACCCGACTGCCCTCCCCCCGCGCCGCGACCGAACGCTTCGCCACGCTGCCGGCGATCGGCGGCGTCGGCTTCAAGCCGCAGCATTTCGACGACATCCTCGCCGACCCGCGCGGCGTCGGCTTCTTCGAGATCCACGCCGAGAACTACTTCGGCGCCGGCGGTCCGCCCCATCGCCGCATCGCCGCCCTGCGCGAACGCTTCCCCCTGTCGATCCACGGCGTCGGCATGTCGATCGGCGGCGCCGCCCCGCTCGACCGCGACCATCTCGCCCGTTTCGCCACCTTGGTGGGCCGCTATGAGCCCGAATCGGTCTCCGAACACCTCGCCTGGTCGACCCACTCCGGTTTCGGCTTCCCCGACCTCCTGCCGCTGCCGTTGACCGAGGAGACGCTCGACCGCGTCGTCGAGCACATCGACGAGGTGCAGACCGCCATCCGACGGCCGATGCTGCTCGAGAATCCCTCGACCTATTTCCGCTTCGCCGCGAGCACCATCCCCGAGGCGGAGTTCATCGCCGAGGTGGCGCGCCGGAGCGGCTGCGGCCTCCTCCTCGACGTCGCCAACGTCGACGTCTCGGCCACCAACCACGGCTTCGATCCGATGTCCTATCTCGACGCCTTCCCGCTCGACCGCGTCGCCGAGATCCATCTCGCCGGCCGTTTCGAGACCGAGGACGAGGCCGGGCATCCACTCTTCGTCGACGCCCACGGCAGCCCCGTCGCCGATCCGGTCTGGCGCCTCTACGAGGCCGTCGTCGATCGCATCGGCCCGGTCGCGACCCTCATCGAGCGCGACGACGATATTCCCTCCTGGGACGTACTGGCGGCGGAAGCGAACCGCGCCACCACGATCATGAACCCCACCCGAGCCGCCGCGGAGGCCCACGCCGATGCCGCATGAGATCACTCACGCCGCCACGCAGGCGGCCCTCGCCGCCGCCATCCTCGACACCGACCTGCCGCCCCCGGCGGGCCTACTCGGCCGCGACGGCGGCCCGGTCGGACGGCGTTTCGCCGTCCACCGCGCCACCACCACCTTCGGCCTGATCGGCGCGCTCGCCACTCGCTACCCCGTCACCGAGAAACTGCTCGGCGTCGACACCTTCGCCGATCTCGCCCGCGCCTTCCTGGCCCACGACCGGCCGCCGACCGCCCTGCTCCTCGACTGGGGCGAGGCACTGCCGGACTTCGTCGAAACCCTCGGCGATCTCGCCGAGTGGCCCTTCCTCGCCGACGTCGCTCGTCTCGAGGTCGCCTGGACCCGCGCCCATCACGCCGCCGAAGCCGACCCGATCGGCCTCGACGCTCTCGTCGGCCTCGCCCCGGAGGACCTCGCCGCGGCGCGAGCGACGCTTCATCCGAGCGCGAATCTCTTCGCCTCGGCCTTCCCCATCGCGACCCTGTGGGCCTCGCAGCAGGACGGCGCCGACGGCGACGCCGAGATCGACTGGTCGGCCGAGGCCGTCCTCGTCGTCCGTCCGCACGCCGACGTCCTGCTTCATCGCCTCACGCCGGCGGCCCACGCCTTCGTCGCCGCCCTCGCCGCCGGCCACGACGTCACCGACGCCTCGCTCGCCGCCGCGGAGACCGACCCCGGCTTCGACGCCGGCGCCCATCTCGTCGGCCTCGTCCGCCTCGGCACCGTCGTCGCCATCGAGGCCAACCCCGATGCGGAGACCGCCCCATGACCGCCACCGACCTCGCCGCCCGCCCCGCGACCCCGATCGCCCGGCTGATCGGCCTTCCCGCCCGCCTCGTCGACGCCCTCGGCGAGACCCCGCGCGACCTGTCGCGTCTGGCGCTACGCGTCGCCGTCGCCGTGCCGTTCTTCTGGTCGGGCCTGACCAAATGGGACGGTTTCGGCAAACTGTCGGCCGGCGCGATCTACCTCTTCACCGAGGAGTTCCGGCTGCACCTCTTCGGCACCGAGATCGCCTATCCCTGGCCGAAGCTCGTGGCTGCGCTCTCCGGCACCGGTGAGATCGTCCTGCCGATCCTGCTGGTCCTCGGCCTCGCCACCCGTTGGGCGGCGCTCGGCCTCCTCGCCATGACCGCGGTGATCCAGCTCACCGTCCCCGACGGCTGGGCCAATTTCCATCTGCCCTGGGCGGCGATGGCGCTCGCCATCCTGGTCTACGGACCCGGTCGGGCGTCGCTCGATCGGGTCCTCTTTCGCGAAGCGACGCGTCGCGGCGATCACTGAGCCGGCCCGCCGACGACGCCGTCACGCCGCCACGGACTCGTCGTCGATGATCCAGCGATCACGCCCGGCGTTCTTCGCCCGATAGAGAGCGCGGTCGGCGCGCGTGACCGCGGAGCCCCAGGAATCCGGGTCGCCCGCATGCGCCACCGCGCATCCCATCGAGACGGTGACCCGTCCGACCGGCGAGCCGGCATGGGGGACCGCGATCCGCGCCACCCCGCCGGCGAGACGCCCGAGGAAGATCACGAGTTCCGGACCGGCGAGCCCCGGCGCGGCGACCGCGAACTCCTCGCCACCCATCCGCGCGATGATGTCCTCGGGACCGCGCAACTGTCCGGCCAGCGTCTGGGCGACGGACCGCAGGCAGGCATCGCCGCGCGGATGACCGTAGCGATCGTTGAACGCCTTGAAGTGATCGATGTCGATCATCACCACCGCCAGCGGCCGACCCTCCGCCCGGCAGTACGCCAACAGCGGATCGAACCGCTCCTCGAACCCGCGCCGATTGGTGATCGAGGTGAGCGGGTCGAGCGTCGACAACTCCCGCAGTTCGTCGGCCCGGCGTCGGGTCGCGTCCGCGGTCCACTGCTCGCGAGTCAGATAGAGGAAAGCCCGCCGCTCGTCGTGGTCGCTGCGGTAGTTGGCGTAGAGCGTCATCGCCGAACAGGCGATGACCAGCATCGACGCCATCAGCCAGACGTCGAGCGGCACCTCCGGTCGAAGCGACAGCGTCGCCAGGAAGACGACGAGCGACAGCGCCGTCACCGTCAACGCCTGCCGGAACAGCAGGCGCAACATCGAATTCGCCACCACCGGCACGAAGATGAAACTCATCATCTCGTAGTGGACGCGCGGCGCCTCGCCGACGAAATAGGTCATGCAGACGCCGACGGCGGTACCGACGAGGCTTCCGACCAGGACCCCGTCCACCGTGCGATGGAGCCGCGAGGAGGCGATCACGACGAGGACGCCGACGACGAAGAGGTCGATGCCGAAATAGAGGCGGAGTTTGGCGGCGAGCGCCTCCCCGTCGAGGGTCGCCATCACGGCGGCAGTGTAGAATTGAAGAATGGCCAGCCCGATGCCGCCCGCGACCAGCGCCGTTCGCCGCCGCCCTGCCGAGGTGACGCTGCGATAATGCTCCTCGAGCGCCGGCGTGAAGGTGACCGCGCCGAACGGACGCTCGATGTTTGTCCGAACTTCGTCGATGAGCTCATCGTCGCGCATGGGAACGAAACCCGCCGGAAGGTCTCCTCGGCACCGCGGAGCGCCGTCGCATCGAATCGCGCGTCGCCCCTGCCCTCCGGGCAACGCTAATCGGGATCCGACCGGATCGCCAGCACGTATGCCCGTTTGGCGAGCATGCCTCATCGAAGGGCGATCGACGCCCGTTCCCGCCACACTCGACGCGGGCGCCCCCGGGCAAAGAAAAACGGCGAAGATCCGCCGTTCGCAATCGAAGGAATTTGGTGGCGGGGGGCGGGATCGAACCGCCGACCTGAGGGTTATGAATCCTCCGCTCTAACCATCTGAGCTACCCAGCCGACGGGGGGACAATTAGTTTCGCCCCGCGCCCCTGTCAAGCGACGGAATGGCGTCCGCGCCTGAAGCTCGATTCCGATCGCTGGAACAAAGAGTTGCGAGAGGTCCGAGGGCGTCTCGTCGGACCCGCGGCCGCCATCTCCGAGTGACGTCCCGTCAGGCGACGGCGATCGTTCGACCGGGTCGGGGCGAGCGCCGACACGCGTCCCGCGGCCGGACCGCCGAAGAACCCCGTCGCATTCCCTCCCGGGCTCGCGCCGAATGCCGGCGGCTCGCCGCCGCGCGATCATGTCCGCGGTCCGAAGGTTCGGCTCAGGCGGCCCTGCGCCGCAGCCGCGCCACGGTGAAGAGCCCGAGGAAGCCGAGACGGCGGATCTCCACCGTCTCGAAGCCGGGTCGGCCGAGAATGCGCGAGATCGGGAAATCGGGCCGCCAGCCGAGCTTCTTGGTGAGCGGTGTCAGCCAGCCTTCGACCAGCTTGTAGATGCCGCCGTCCGAAGCGAAATGCGAGACGATGATCGCCTCGCCGCCCGGCCGGGTGACGCGCTCGACCTCGGCCATGACGGCGTCGGGGTGCGGCACCACGGTGATGGTGTACATCACCGCCACCGTGTCGAAGGAAGCGTCGGGGAAAGCCAGACGCGTCGCGTCCATCTCGAGCAGATCTTCGACGTTGGTGAGCTTCTCGTCGGCGACGCGCTTCTTCGCCACCGCCAGCATGTCCGGCGAAATGTCGATGCCGGTGACGCTCAGGTTCGACCCGTAACGCGGCAGCGCCAGGCCCGTGCCGACACCCACCTCGAGCAGCCGCCCCGAGCGGCGGTTGATGATCTCTTCCGCCGCGCGACGGCCGGCCTCGAAGACCTTGCCGAACACCCAGTCGTAGATCGGAGCCCAGCGCGAATAGGCGGCGAGAACCGCCTTCTCGTCGAGCCGCGGCGAGGCCTCGCCGGTCGGATCGATACCCAGCGCCCTGTTGTTCTTCGCCTGATGCGCAACGGCCCCGTGGCCGTCGGATCCCTCGTCGTACATTCGCTTTCGAAGCCTCACTCGGCGGCCGCCACCGCGCCGCGCTTCTCTTCACCGATGACCGTGTCGGCCGAGGTTCCTCGTCCGACCCGCGCGATCGTTCCTCCGCCGAGCACCCGCGCCGCACCTTCCCCGGCGTCGTAGAACACCGCCGCCTGGCCGGGCGCGACCCCGTGTTCGCCCTCGATCAACTCGACCGTCACCCCGTCCGCATCGTGGAAGAGCAACGCCGGCTGCGGCGCCCGGGTCGAGCGCACCTTGGCCCAGATCTCCAGACCCTCGGCCGGAATCGCCTCGATCGGTTCGTCGCCGAGCCAATTGACCTCACGCAGATGAAGCCTGCGTGTCATCAGCGCCTCACGCGGGCCGACGACCACTCGCCGCCGATCGGCGTCGAGATGGACGACGTAGAGCGGCTCGCCGACCGAGACGCCGATGCCGCGCCGTTGGCCGACGGTGAAGCGGATGATGCCCTCGTGGCGGCCGAGCACCCGGCCGTCGACATGGACGATCTCGCCCGGCTCGACCGCATCCGGCTTCAGGCGTTCGATCACCTCGGCGTAGCGCCCCGACGGCACGAAGCAGATGTCCTGGCTGTCGTGCTTGTCGGCGACCGGCAGCCCGAGCGACCGGGCGATCTCGCGTGTCTCGCTCTTCGGCAGGTTGCCGAGCGGAAAGCGCAGGAAGTCGAGCTGGTCCTGGGTGGTGGCGAAGAGGAAGTAGCTCTGGTCGCGATCGAGATCGACCGGCCGGAAGAGCCCACGGTGACCGCTGGGAAGCAGCCGCGAGGCGACGTAGTGGCCGGTCGCCAACGCTTGCGCCCCGAGCGAGCGCGCCGTGTCGAGGAGGTCGTGGAACTTGACCGTCTGGTTGCACGCGACGCAGGGCACCGGCGTCTCGCCGGCGAGGTAGCTCTCGGCGAAGCGGTCGATCACCGCCTCCTGGAAGCGGTCCTCGTAGTCGAGCACGTAATGAGGAATGCCGATCGCCTCGGCCACCCGACGCGCGTCGAGGATGTCCTGGCCGGCGCAACAGGCGCCCTTGCGATGGGTCGCCTCGCCGTGGTCGTAGAGCTGCAGCGTCACGCCGACCACATCGTAGCCCTCGCGCTTCAGGAGCGCGGCGACGACCGAGGAATCCACCCCGCCGGACATCGCGACGACGACACGCGTGTCTTCGGGACGACCGGGAAGGTCGAGGGAATTCGACATGAGAAGGCGGAACCTCGGCGACGAACCATCAGACGGCGAACAGGCGGCCGACGCCGGGCTCACGGCGTGGCCCGACTATACCCGAGCCGCGCTCGGCACGAAACCCGGGATCGGCAGCTCCTGCCGCGCTCGGCAGACCCTGCCGGGTCCGGGGATCGTTGCATGACGTCAGATAGGGTGCGATCGCCGCCGGTCAATCGGCCGGGCCGCGACCCGACGGCCGAATTCCGCCCTCCGGCCGCCACCACGACGATTTCGGCGGCGGCGTTCCGGGAACTGGCCCCCTTCTTGCGATTTCGTCCGCGACAGAGCCGCGTTTCGAGGTTCAGGAGGAAGAGTTTGCCCAGCGTCGACCCGATCGCCCCGTCGATGACCTCCCTCACGGCGGGAAACACCGGCGCCGCCACCTTGTTCGGCGGAGCCACGCTTCCGCCGGCGACGGGTCTCTTCGCCGCGTTGATGAATTCGACGGCCGACGGTCTCGCCACCGCGACACCCTCGCTGCCGCCGCCGTCGTCTTCCTCGCCGATCGCCGCGCCCCCCACCCGCATCGCGACTTCGACCGTCGCCGTCGACCCGACCATCGCCGCGAACCCGGTCCGGCCGGTCGTGGCGACGCCCGCGACCGTCGCCGAGACGCTCGGATCGACCATCGCGCCGACATCCACCGCGACTGCCGCGGCGACCACCACCGCTCCCCAGGCGGAGGCGACCGCCGCCGAACCGACCGCCACGGCGGATGCCGATCTCGCCGGCGCCCTCGCCGTCCTCGCCGGTGTCGCCACGCCGCTTCCGGCCGTCGCCGCCGTCCTCGCCGGTGTCGCCACGCCGCTTCCGGCCGTCGCCGCCGCCCTCGCCTCGCCCGCCTCGCTCGGCGCCGCCGCCGACGGACGCTCGCACACCACCGACCCCACCGGTGGCGTCGGCGCTCCGACGGCCGTGGCCGACCACGCTTCACCCCTCGTCGCCGCCTCGACCGGCACCGCGGCCTCCGCTGTGGCGACGGTCGCGGCATCCGCCACGGCGACCGACACGAGCGTCGTTCCGAGCCCCACCCCGAGCGACGGAAATGCCGCCGCCGCGGCCTCTCGGGCGACCACCCCGACCATTTCCCCGGCGGTCGCAACGGCCGTCTCGCCGACCGTCGCCCCCTTCGCTTCCACCGGTAGGAACCCCGCCGCACCGACCACCGTCGCGCCGGCGCTCGATCCGCGCCTTCCCTCGGCGATCGCCGCGGCCGTCGCCGGAGCCGAACCGACCACGACGACCCCGGCGGCGCTGCGGCGCTTCACCGCCACACGGGCGAGCATTCCGGCCACCCCGGCCGCGACGACCATCCCTGCCGCGGTGACCTCGGCGGTCGATCCGACCACCGCTACGAACCCGGTCCGCTCGACCGTTCCGGTCGCTCCGACCACCGCCACGAACTCGGCCCCGTCGACCGCTCCGGCCCCATCGGCGCCGTCGGTGACATCGGCGGTTCCGGCCGAGACGTTCGGCGACGCCGAGACCGCGATCGCGTCCCCCGACGCGAGCACCGACACCGCGACGCCGACGAGAACGGAGCGGATCACCACGGCCGAACCCGCCCCGACCCTGCAACATTTCGCTGCGCCGACGACCTCCCGGGTCGCCGCGCTGCAAGGCGGGACCGTCTCCACGCCCGCCGCACAGCCGGCCGCCCCGACCTCGCTCGCGACCGCGGCCTCGACGACGCGCACCGCCGCGAACAACCCGGAAGCCCCGTCCGCCGCCGCGACCGCCGATCGCGCCTCGACCGTCGACCCGACTCCGGCCGCCGCCGCACCGGCGGCCTCCACCGAACAGCTCGCCGGCATCGCCGCCGCCGACGGTCTGCACCGCGGCGCCGCGACCGCGACCACCTCCGTCCCGTCGCGCGACGCGACGACCGATGCGACCCGGTCGGTCCCCCTCGCCCAGGTCCCGGAGACCATCGCCACGCAGAGCCGCGCCGGTCACTCCCGGTTCGACATCCGCCTGTCGCCGGCCGAACTCGGCGGGGTCGACGTGCGCGTCGAAGTGCGCTCTTCCGGCGAAGTGCGCGCCCATCTGGTGGTCGAACGCACCGAGACCCTCGATCTGATGCTGCGCGATCAGCGCAACCTCGAACGTTCGCTCGCCGACGCCGGTCTCGACGTCTCGTCTTCCGGTCTGCAGTTCTCCTTGAAGGAACAGCCGAGCGGCCAGAGCGGCCAGGGCTGGCGCACCTACGACGAGGCCGCGACCCGTACCGAGCGCCCGGCCGCCGACGAGGACGAGGCCGCGTCCGTCGCGCCGGTCGCCGCTCTCGCCTATCGCGCGGCCCGTGCCGGAGGTGTCGACCTCAGGGTCTGAAACCGTACCCGCCGACGCGTCCCCCGCGCCGGCGCCCCGCCTTCGTGATGCGTTGAACTTCGGGAGGGATCCCCCGTGTCGATCAGCTCCGTCGCCGCTTCGTCCAACTCGTCGTCGTCCTCCTCGGACATGTCGGCGCTGTCGGGCAACTACCAGATGTTCCTGCAGCTCCTGGTCACCCAGCTGCAGAACCAGAGCCCGCTCAACCCGACCGATGCGACCGAGTTCACCAACCAGCTCGTCCAATATTCGTCGGTCGAGCAGCAGATCAAGATGAACTCGACGCTCACCGATCTGAAGACCCAGTTCGCCATCCAGAGCGCCCTGTCCTTCCTCGGCTACGTCGGCAAGACCGTCACCGTCGACAGCTCTACCACGGCGTTGAAGGACGGCGTCGCCACCTGGAACTTCAACGGATCCGCCGCCAGCTCGGCCGCCGAGATCAAGATCTACGACGCCGACGGCAACGTCGTCTATTCCACCACCGAGAAACTCGCCGCCGGTGACGGCAAGTTCGAGTGGAAAGGCGAGACCGACACCGGCGGCATCGCGCCGGCGGGCGACTACAGCATCGTCATCAGCGGTAAGGACGCCTCCGGCAAAGCCGTCACCTACAAATCCGAGACCACCGGTGTCGTCGACCGGATCGACTTCACCGGCTCGACGCCGATGTTGTCGATCGGCGGCCAGTTGATCAGCGCCTATCTGGTCAAATCGGTGTCGTCGACCAGCTGAGCGGCCGGCTCGACCCGCCCGGGCGGATCGTGAGCGCCGGATCGGAGATGTCCGATTCCGGCGCTTTTCCGCGCTCTTTAGCCTCTTCGTCGGGATCGTGAGAGAAAAGAATCACGTCGGCGGCGACGTTTAGCCATATTTTAAGGCGGCGGCCCTACTCTCGCTTTCGATGTGATCGCATCGAATGTGTGAGAGTACGATGACCGATCAGTTCAGACCGCGTGTGAAATACGTCATAGGCCCGGACGGAAGTCCTCTGACCATCGCAGACCTGCCTCCGCAGGGAACGAAGCGTTGGGTGATCCGTCGCAAGGCAGAAGTCGTCGCAGCCGTGCGCGGGGGACTGCTGTCCCTCGAAGAGGCCTGCAATCGCTATACGTTGACAGTCGAAGAATTCCTCGCTTGGCAGCATTCGATCGACCGCCATGGTCTCGCCGGACTGAGGACGACGCGCATCCAGCAATACCGTCAGTGACGCCCCTTCGGGGATCCGTCGTGTGAAGGGGGTCGACCGCGAGGTCGGCCCCTTCTCTTTTTCCGCTCCGCTCCCGGCACGAACCCCGACACGGCCGCCGGGCCGTTACCTCGACCCGGCAATTTTCGCCGATCCGTCGACGCATTCTTCACCGCTTCCGCCGATTTTTCACCGCCCGACCCGCCGGTCGTGTCGCATCCGGACGCGTCGTTAACCTCCCGTTTACCATCCGCTGGGAAATTCTTGCCCAGTGGTTCGCCGTGGAGATTCTCCCGTCCCCACCGGGCTCCTCGCCGGTGGACCGCTCGGCCCTCGCCGATACCCCGGATCCGTCCGGCGGAAGGGCCCCGTCGACGCCACACCCGGAATCCCGGGTCGAGCCTCCCCCGGGCCCGACCCACCCACTCTGCGACACGAGGACCCCCGACCCGTGAACGGCGCCCTGGAGTTCCTGCAGAAACTCGGTCCGGCGAGGCTCGCCGCGATGGCGGTCGTCGCCGCGGTGACGCTCGGCTTCTTCGCCTTCATCGCCATGAAGGTGTCGCAGCCGGCGATGGCCCCGCTCTATTCCGATCTGTCGGTCCAGGACTCGGCCGCCATCGTCAAGGATCTCGAGACTCAGGCGATCCCCTACGAGCTGCGCCAGGAGGGCGCCCAGATCCTGGTGCCCAAGGACAGGGTGCTGCGCCTCCGCATGAAGCTCGCCGAGAAGGGCGTTCCCGCCGGCGGTTCGGTCGGATGGGAGATCTTCGACAAGTCGGACGGCCTCGGCACCACCTCCTACGTCCAGAACATCAACCACCTGCGCGCCCTCGAAGGCGAACTGTCGCGCACCATCCGCGCCATCGATCGGGTCCAGACCGCCCGCGTCCACCTCGTCATCCCCGAACGCCAGGTCTTCCAGAAGGACAAGCGCGACCCCACCGCCTCGATCGCCCTGAAGCTGCGCGGCGCCCTCGACCCCGCTCAGGTCCGCGCCATCCAACATCTGGTCGCCGCCGCCGTCGAAGGCATGAAGCCGTCGCGGGTCTCGGTCGTCGACGAGACCGGCCGGCTTCTCGCCTCCGGTCAGGGCGAGGACGCCGAGGGGCTCGTCGCCTCGTCGCTGCAGGAGCGCACCTCCGCCTTCGAGCAGCGGATGGAGAACCAGATCGAATCGATCGTCGCCTCGGTGGTCGGCCAGGGCCGCGCCCGCGTCCGCGTCTCGGCGACCCTCGACTACAACCGCGTCACCCAGACCTCCGACACCTGGGACCCCAACGGTCAGGTCGTCCGCTCGACCCAGACCAAGGAGGAGAACTCCACCAACGTCTCCGGCGACAAGTCGGTGACCGTCGCCAACCAGGTGCCCGGCGGCACCCAGGACCAGGGCAAGGGCTCCGACAAGGAAGCGTCCAACACCTCCGAGGAGACGGTCAACTACGAGATCTCGCGCACCAGCCGCACCGAGGTGCTGGAGGCCGGCCGCATCAAGAAGATCTCCGTCGCCCTGCTGGTCGACGGCGTCTACGCCTCCACCGCCAACGGTGAGGTCGCCTACCAGCCGCGCCCCCAGGCCGATCTCGATCGCATCGCCGCGCTGGTGAAGTCGGCCGTCGGTTTCGATCAGGCGCGCGGCGATCAGGTCGAGGTGGTCAATCTCCGCTTCGCCGAGGCGCCCGCCTCGCTGCCGCTCGAGAACCAGAAGACCGGCTTCGCCGCGCTCTTCGACTTCGGTCGCGAGGACATGCTGCGCCTCATCGAACTCGGCGCGCTGGTGGTGATGACGCTCCTCGTCCTGCTCTTCGCCGTCCGTCCGCTGATCAACCGCATGATGGCGCCCGAACCGGCCCTCGCCGGCGCCGGCGCCGGCGGCGCGCTCGTCCCCACCGGCGACGGCCACGCGCTGGAGAACCTGCTCTCGACCGTCGCCGGCGAAGGCGGCGGCGGGAACTCGGCCGGTGGCGCCGCCGGCGGCGCGGCCGGCGAGGAACCCGGGGTCCATCCCACCCATATGCGGCTCGAGGAGGCCAAGGCCCTCGGCGCGGTGCAGGCGGGATCGATCCTGAAGATCGGCGAGATGGTCCAGCAGAGCCCCAACGAAGCGGCGATGATCATCCGCTCGTGGCTCACCGAAGCGGCGTGAGGTGGAGATGGCGGTTCCGGCACGCAGCACCAATTCCGGCGGGGCACCCAGCCTCCAGATCAACGCGGGCGAAACCTACCGCGAACTGGTCGGCGCCGAACGCGCCGCCGTGCTGCTTCTCGCCCTCGGTGAGGAGCACGGCCGCGAAATCTGGCAGCGTCTCGACGAACTCGAAGTGCGGCAGATCTCCCTCGCCATGTCCAAGCTCGGCCCGGTGTCGCCGGAAATGCTGGAGCATCTCTTCGTCGACTTCGTCACCAAGCTGTCGTCGAAGGGCTCGCTCACCGGCAACTTCGACAGTACCGAGCGCATCCTGATGTCGTTCCTGCCGCCCGAGCGGGTCAACGCCATCATGGAGGAGATCCGCGGGCCCGCCGGCCGCAACATGTGGGAGAAGCTGTCGAACGTCCAGGAGAACGTCCTCGCCAACTATCTCAAGAACGAATACCCGCAGACCGTGGCGCTGGTGCTCTCCAAGATCCGCTCCGATCACGCCGCCCGCGTCCTCGCCATCCTGCCGGAGGAGTTCGCCCTCGAGGTCGTGAACCGCATGCTGCGCATGGAGGCGGTGCAGAAGGAGGTTCTCGACAAGGTCGAGCAGACGCTGCGCATCGAATTCATGTCGAACCTGTCGCACACCTCGCGCCGCGACGCCCACGAGCTGATGGCCGACATCTTCAACTCCTTCGACCGCCAGACCGAAGCCCGCTTCATCACGGCGCTCGAGGAGGAGAATCGCGAGAGCGCCGAGAAGATCAAGTCGCTGATGTTCACCTTCGAGGATCTCGGCAAGCTCGACGCCGGCGGCATGCAGACTCTCCTCCGCAACGTCGAGAAGGACAAGCTCGCCATCGCCCTCAAGGGTGCCTCGGAGAGCTTGCGCGACTTCTTCTTCGCCAACATGTCGACACGCGCCGGCGCCATGCTCAAGGAGGACATGGAGGCCCTCGGCCCGGTCCGACTGCGCGACGTCGACGAGGCGCAGGGCATCCTGGTCAACGTCACCAAGGACCTCGCCGCCAAGGGCGAGATCATGGTCTCCAAGTCGAAGGGAGAGGACGAACTCGTCTACTGACGGGTTCGCGAACGCCATGGCAGCACCCGCCCGCTTCCTCTTCGATCTCGACTTCACCCGGCCGGAGGCCCCGCCCGCGCCGGTCGAACCGCCGCGCCCGCAGATCGACCTCGACCAGCATCTCGCCGAGATGGTGGCGCTCGAGGATCGCGTCCGCGCCGAAGCCTACGAGGAAGGCCGCCAGGACGGCTTCGTCGCCGGCCGCGCCGACGTCGAGGCCCGCGCCGCCGAGCGCCTCGCCGACGAGGCCGCCGCGCTGGCGAGCGCCGCCCGCACCCTGCTCGGCGCCCTCGACGCCGATCGCCTCGCCATCGAACGCCGCGCCGTCGATCTGGCGCTGACCGTCGCCCGCCGCCTCGCCACGACGCTGGTCGACCGCGAGCCGCTCGCCGAGATCCGCGCGCTCCTCGCCGACTGCCTCGGGCCGCTGCGCAAGGCGCCGCATCTCGTCGTCCGCCTCGCCGCCGAGGACGCCGACGGGCTGAAGCCCCACGTCGACCGGATCGCCCGCGAGACCGGCTTCGACGGTCGCATCGTCATCCTCGGCGAGGACGACGTCGTCCGCGGCGATTGCCGCATCGAATGGGCCGACGGCGGCATCCTGCGCGACACCGCCCGCCTCGAGGCCGAGATCGATTCCGCCATCGACCGCTGGTTCGCCGGCCGCGCCGCCACGAGCCGCGCGCCGCTCCACACCGATCCCGTCGCCGCCGACGACACCGACGCATCCGGGAAGGAAGCGCCATGAGCACGCCCGCCGAAGATCCCACCCGCTCGGGCCTCGCCCTCGACGACATGGGGGCCGCGTCCAACGGACGCCGCCTCGACGACGACGTCGCCGTCGCCCACGCCGCCGCCGAGCTCGAGGCGGTGTTCGACGTCCCGGTGAAGGTCTCCGCCGTGCTCGGTCAGGCGCGCATGCAGGTCTCCGACCTGCTCAAACTCGGCCAGGGCACGGTGCTCGAACTCGACCGCAAGGTCGGCGAAGCGATCGACATCTACGTCAACAACCGTCTGGTGGCGCGCGGCGAGGTCGTGCTGGTCGAGGATCGACTGGGCGTGACCATGACCGAGATCATCAAGTCGGACAAATGAGGGACATCGCATGAGGCTCCTCATCGTCGGAACACTCGGTGGCCAATTGGCCGTCGCCTCGCGCATCGCCATCGAACGTGGCGCCGGCGTCACCCATGCCGAGTCGATCGACGTGGCGCTGAAGACCCTGCGCTCCGGTCGCGGCGCCGATCTGATCATGATCGACGTCGTCCTCGACGTCGCCGATCTCATCGGCCGCCTGGAGAGCGAACTGATCCACGTGCCGGTGGTCGCCTGCGGCGTCGCCTCCGATGCCCGCGCCGCGGTCGGCGCCATCCGCGCCGGCGCCAAGGAATACATCCCCCTGCCGCCCGACCCGGACCTCATCGCCGCGGTGCTCGCCGCGGTGACCGAGGACGGACGCGACCTCATCGTCCGCGACGAGGCCATGGCCCGCGTCGTCCGCCTCGCCGATCAGGTCGCCCCGTCGGAGGCCTCGATCATGATCACCGGCGAGAGCGGCACCGGCAAGGAGGTGCTGGCCCGCCACCTCCATCGCAAATCGAACCGTTCGGCCAGGCCCTTCATCGCCGTGAACTGCGCCGCCATCCCCGAAGCCCTGCTCGAGAGCGAACTCTTCGGCCACGAGAAGGGCGCCTTCACCGGCGCCGTCGCCCGCCGCATCGGCAAGTTCGAGGAGGCCGACGGCGGCACCCTGCTGCTCGACGAGATCTCCGAGATGGACCTGCGCCTGCAGGCCAAGCTGCTGCGCGCCATCCAGGAGCGCGTCATCGACCGCGTCGGCGGCTCACGCCCCGTCCCCGTCGACATCCGCATCCTGGCGACGTCGAACCGCAACATGGCCGAGGAGGTGCGCAAAGGCACCTTCCGCGAGGACCTGCTCTATCGCCTCAACGTCGTCAATCTGAAGATCCCGCCGCTGCGCGACCGCCCCGCCGACGTCCAGGCGCTGGCCGATCACTTCGTCGAGCGCTACGCCAAGGCCAACGGCCTGAAGCCGCGCCCGATCGACCCGGATGCCCGCCGCGAACTCGTCCGCGCCCGCTGGCCCGGCAACGTCCGCGAACTCGAGAACTGCATGCACCGCGCCGTGCTGCTGGCGGTGGGCGACACCATCGGCCTCGACGCCCTGCGCACCCCCGACGGCTCGCGCCTCGACGAGGCCCACGGCACCGCCGGCGCCGCCCCGCCGAAGCCCGGCGACGCCGCGGTGCGCCACGTGGCGGAGACCGCGGAAGCGGTCACCCGCGCCCTCGTCGGCCGCACCGTCGCCGATGTCGAACGCCAGCTCATCCTCGACACCCTCGGCTCGACCCTGGGCAACCGGACGCATGCCGCCAACATCCTCGGCATCTCGATCCGCACGCTCAGGAACAAGCTCAAGGAATACGGCGACGACGGCTTCGACATCCCGCCCCCCGGCGGCGGCGTCGAAGCGGCGTGAGGCGAAGTCGAGCCGCCTTCCGATCGCTTCTCCTCACGGGAGCCGCATCTCGTCCCGCTCCGCCCCGACCGGGCGCTTCGTCGTGTCCGAAGGACGCATCGCCGGGGCGGCCGTACCGGACGGTGACGCTCGTTGGCGAAGTGCGCGGCGGCGGGCGCGGTGGGCTCCACCGAGGTCGGAGCGCCACGCCCCGAGACGGCACGATCTCTTTACTTCGCGTTAACCATACGATGGGCAAGAATTGCCGCGTCGCGTTAACCCACGTCGCCGGGCTCGCCCCCGACGACGGTACGACCCCGAAGAGGACGCTCGCGTGACCGGAAGTCTGCAGATCATCGCCACCCTCGTCGCGGCCCAGGTGGTTCTGAACCTGTCGCCGGGCCCGAACATGCTGCTCGTCGTCCATGCCGCCGCCCACGATCGACGCCTCGGCTACACCGTCGCCGCCGGGATCTGGCCGGTCGGCATCCTCTGGGCGGTCGCCGGCCTCGCCGGTCTCGGCACCCTGCTCACCGCCGTCCCGGGTCTGGCCGATGCGATGCGCTTCGCTTGCGGTCTCTATCTCGTCTGGCTCGGCGCGAAGGCCATCCGCCGCTCTCACGCCCCCGCATCGATCTTCACCGCCGTCACCGAACCGATGACCCGTGCCGAGGCCTTCCGCGCAGGCATCCTCACCAACATCACCAACCCGAAGTCGGTCGGCTACTACATGTCGATCTTCGCCGCGACCGGCGCCTACGGCCTCTCCGTCGGCGAACAGGCGCTCGCCGTGGCGATGATGCCGACCATCTCCTTCCTGTGGAACGTCGTGCTGGCGACCTTCGTGTCGAGCCGCCCCGTCGCCACCGTCCTCGATCGTGGCCGCTCGTGGTTCGATCGCATCGCCGGCCTCACCATGATCGGCTTCGGCGCCAAACTCCTCGCTTCGCGCAGCTGAGCCCCCCTCTCGACGGCCGCGACGTGCTCGCGCTCCTACGGACAGAAGTCCTCCGGGGTTGCGCGTATCATCGCCTTCTCCGGGTCTCGGGGAGGGGAACCACGATGGATTTCATGTACGTCCTGCTCGTCGTCGAGGTTTTCTTCCTCGTCGCCATGGGGCTGGTGCTGTGGAAGGTGCTGGCGGCGATGAAGCGCCGCGCCGGCGGCTCCTCCACCGGTTGGTCGGCGCTGGAGGCCGCCTGGGGCGTCACGGAGGCGCCGAAGGACCCGATCACCACCCGCGCCAACCTGATGGTCGGCAAGGTGTTGTGGCGCAACTGCGTGGTCGTCGGCATCGATCCGCGCGGCCTGCATCTCGCCGTGAAGGTCCCGATCTTCGGCGGTTTCGGCAAGACCCCGGTGCGCATCCCCTGGACCGCCTTCCACGATCCCGAACCCGCCCGCCTCTTCTGGGCCGACGCCACGATGTGGCGCCTCGGCACCCCGGAAGTGGCGACGATCACCCTGCCGGGCGATCTGGAATCGCGCCTCGACATCGCCGGGCATGCGCTCGGCGGCCGAAAGCCGGGGCTCTGAGCGCGCCCGCGGCGGCGGACGAGAGCCGGGACCATCGGCGGGCGAAGATGTCCGCTGTCGTCGTGACCGCGGCCGGCGTGGCGTTTCAGCCGCGATCCACGCCGCGTCGCCGCCGTCCGAACCCTTCCGAGGCCGCCGCCGGACGACCGACACCGAGACCGGCGCGCGCCGCGATCACCCCGGTGTCGGGCGGTGGGAGTGCGGCACCGCTGCCGGCGAGCGCCGCCCCGATCCGTCGGAAGAGGCCGCGCACCGCCCCGAGGATCCCGCCCTCTTCGGCGGCGTCGTCGTCCGTCTTCCCGACGAGACGGTGCCGTATCCGCCGCACGACCATCGACAACCCCCACGACACGAGACCGGCCAAGAGGAGTTTGTCCAAGCCGATCAGGTTCATCTCGGAGAGATGCAGGCCGAGCCGCAACGGTTCCGCGGGGTAGTAGGACGCGCGAAAGGTGTCGCCCGGCGACCTGTGTTCCGGCTTCGCGAGATAGAGCGGCGCCGCCGCGGTGATGGCCCGACCTTGGGCCCCGACGAAGGTGACGTCGAGGGCATCGATCACCTGTCGACCCGTCTCGCCGGTGTCGCTGCAGGCCGGTGCCGTCGGCAGGGCGGCGTTCCGATCGACACCCGGATCGAGGCAGCGTCTGGTCCGCCCGACGATCGTCACCGTCGTGTCGACCAGTCCGTCGTCGTAGAGGCGGTACCGGTCGGCCAGGAAGAGAATCGTCGACAGGACGAGGAACATCGCCACGATCGCCAGGATCTGCTGGATCGGCGCCAGGAGCATCGACAGCGTGCGCCCGAGGAACCGTCCGACCGGGGTGACCGGCCCGCTCTCGCTCGGCTGCGGCCGCCCGAGCAGCGCCAGCACGAAGCGATATCCGAAACTCGCCGCCACTCCGATCATCAAGGCGATGACGATCAGCGGCAGAACCGGCAGCATGGTTGAGAGAAGATGTTGCAGTGACATGGACGACCTCGACCGATGACGGCGCGTCGCCGAGGATGAGACCGCATGATGAAGTTGCGGTTCCGGACCATGCCTATTTTTTCGAGAGACCGTGATCGAGATCAACGAACCGTTTCCGCGCCCCTCGAAGGCGCCGATCTTAACCCCTCGTTAACCCCGCCTAATTCATCGTGGGGCGAGAAACCGGCTGGCGTGGCCCGAATATCGT
>NZ_DAIPZB010000070.1:0-12426 GCF_036782435.1 Pinisolibacter sp.
GGTGGCAATCTCCTCAGGCGAAACGCTCATCCGTGATTTTCAAAACGGACTCTTATGACCAGTGGGGCTGTTTCCAACTTGTAACGCCCATCTGTGACGTTGCCCGCTCAGTCTTCTCCCATGGCGATCAGCGAGGCGTTGCCGCCTGCTGCCGCGGTGTTGGTGGAGACGGTCTGCTCGAGCGCGAAGCGGGCGAGGTAGTCCGGTCCGCCGGCCTTGGGGCCGGTGCCGGAGAGTCCCGATCCGCCGAACGGCTGCACCCCGACCACCGCGCCGATCATGTTGCGATTGACGTAGACGTTGCCGACCGAGAGCTTCTCGCAGATCCGCCGGATGGTGGCGTCGATGCGGCTGTGGATGCCCAGCGTGAGGCCGTAGCCGGTCCCCGCGATCGCCGCGATCACCTCGTCGAGCTTCTCCGCCTTCCAGGTGACGACGTGCAGGACGGGTCCGAAGACCTCTCGGGTCAGGTCCTGCGGTCGATCGAGGCGGATGATGGTCGGCGCCACCCAGGTGCCGCCGACAAAATCGCCGCCGGGTGTTTCGGCCTGCCACAGCACCCGGTTCTTCGCCCGTGCCTCGGTGATGTGGGCGTCGAGCTTGTCCTTCGCCTCCCGGTCGATCACCGGGCCGACGTCGGTCGTCGGCAGATGCGGGTCGCCGAGCCCGAGTTCCTTCGCCGCCCCCGAGATCATCTCGATCATCCGCGGCGCGACGTCCTCCTGGACGAACAGCAGCCTCAGGGCCGAGCAGCGCTGGCCGGCCGACCGGAAGGCCGACAGGACGACATCGTCGGCGACCTGCTCGGGCAGCGCCGTGGCGTCGACCACCATGGCGTTGATGCCACCGGTCTCGGCGATCAGCGGCACGATCGGCCCGTCCTTGGCGGCGAGTGTGCGGTTGATGATCCGCGCCACCTCGGTCGAGCCGGTGAAGGCGACGCCGGCGATGCGCGGGTCTCCGACGAGCGCCGCGCCGATCGCCCCGTCGCCGGGCACGAACTGCAACGCGCCGGTCGGGACGCCCGCTTCGTGCAGGAGGCCGACGGCGAGCGCCGCGACGAGCGGCGTCTGCTCCGCCGGCTTGGCGACCACCGCGTTGCCGGCGACCAGCGCCGCCGCCACCTGGCCGAGGAAGATGGCGAGCGGGAAGTTCCAGGGGCTGATGCAGACGAAGACGCCGCGACCGCGCAACAGGAACCGGTTCTCTTCGCCGGTCGGGCCGGCAAGCACGCGCCCCTCGCCGAACCCCTTGCGCGCTTCCGCCGCATAGTAGCGGCAGAAATCCGCCGCCTCGCGCACTTCGGCGAGACCGTCGGCGAGCGTCTTGCCAGCTTCCGCCGCCAGAAGTGCCATCAGCTGCTCGCGCTTCGCCTCCAGCGTCTCCGCGGCTCGCTCGAGCGCCGCCGCCCGCTTCTCGACCGGGGTGCGATCCCAGGCGGGGAAGGCGGCGGCCGCCCGATCGATCGCCTCTGTCGCCAGGGCCGCCGTCGCCTCGGTGACCGATCCGACCACCGTGCGCCCGTCGACCGGCGAGACCACATCACGCGCCGCGCCCGGTCGCCCCTTGCCGTCGACGATCGGCGCCGCCTCGTAAGCGACGTCGCGATGGGTCTCGATCGCGGCGATCAGCGCGTCGCGCTCGTGGCTCCAGCCGAATTCGAGCCCCGCCGAATTTTTGCGCGCCGCGCCGTAGAGGTCGCGCGGCAGCGGGATGCGGGCGTGGCGCGGCTTGGCCCCGTGGCCGAGTTCCTCCTCGGGCCGGGTCAGCAGCGCCGAGACCGGGATCGTCTCGTCGCCGACCTTGGCGACGAAGGAGGAATTGGCGCCGTTCTCCAGCAGCCGGCGGACGAGATAGGCGAGGAGGTCGCGATGCCCGCCGACCGGTGCATAGATACGGCAGGGGTATCCGTCCTCCTCCACCAGCGTGCGGTGGAGCGCATCACCCATGCCGTGCAGCTTCTGATACTCGAAACCGAGGTCGGCGGAGGTCCGGTTCTCCCGCGCCAGCTCGCGCACCTGCGCCAGCGTGTGGGCGTTGTGGCCGGCGAACTGCGGATAGATCCGCGGACGGAGCGCCAGCAGCCGCCGGGCGCAGGCGAGGAACGAGAGATCCGTCGCCGCCTTGCGGCTGAACAACGGATAGTCGGCGAGCCCACGCTCCTGCGCCCGCTTCATCTCGGTGTCCCAATAGGCGCCCTTGACCAGCCGCACCATCAGCTTGCGGTCGTGGGCTTCGGCGAGGCGCCCGATCCAGTCGACCACCTCGATCGCCCGCTTCTGATAGGCTTGGATGGCGAGGCCGAACCCGTCCCATCCGGCGAGCGAGGGATCGGCCAACGTCGCGGCGAAGACGTCGAGCGACAGTTCCAGCCGATCCGCCTCCTCCGCGTCGACGGTGAAGCACAGGTCGTGCGCCTTGGCGCGCCGCGCGAGATCGAGGAGGCGGGGCACCAACTCCCGCATGACGCGGGCGTGGTTCACCGCCTCGTAGCGCGGATGCAGCGCCGAGAGCTTGACCGAGATACCGGCACGCTGCGGCAGAGCCCCCTTGGCCGCCTTGCCGATGCGCTCGATCGCGTCGGCGTAGGACGCGAAGTATTTGTCGGCGTCCTCCGCCGTCCGTGCCCCCTCGCCGAGCATGTCGTAGGAGTGGCGATAGCCCTTGGCCTCCATCGCCGCGGCGCGAGACAGGGCCGAGCCGATCGTCTCGCCGAGCACGAACTGCCAGCCCATCACCCGCATCGCCTGGCGCGCCGCGGTCCGCACCGTCGGCATGCCGACCCGTTTGACCAGCCCCGAGAGCACGCCCATCGGCGTCTCGCCGGGTTTGAGGATCCGCGCGGTGATGCCCATCGCCCAGGCCGACGCCGAGACGAGCCAGGCGTCCGACACCCGCTCGTGCTTCTCGAACCGCGCCTCGGCGAGCTTGTCCTCGATCAGCTTGTCGGCGGTCTCGGCGTCCGGCACGCGCAGCAGCGCTTCGGCGAGCACCATCAGCGCCAACCCTTCGCGGGTGGTCAGCGAATATTCGCGCAAGAACTCCTCGACGCCGAAACCGCCGGTCTCGGCGCGGATCTTGTCGATCAGCCGAGTGGCGTCGGCGTCGACGCGCGCCTCCGCTTCGGCCGTGAACCGCGCCTCGCCGATCAGGCGGCGGATGAGCTGGGCATCGTCGGGGGCGTAAGCGGCACGGAACGGCGGAATCGACGGCGCGAAGGGCACGAGGGCCTGGGAGGCGGTCATGGGCTCATCCTCGGAGCGGCTCGGAGGCCGGGATGCGGGAAAACGAGGGCCGGGGCGAGCCCGACCGTCGATACGCGAGGATAATCGCTTTCTTGGCGTGATGTTCGGCGTTATCGTAGCACGAGTCAGTGAAAACGAGGGTGATCACCTTGTCGGACGCCGATATCGACGGCCTCGATCGTCTCGACCGCAGAATTCTCGCCGTCCTCCAGCTCGACGGCCGCATCACCCACGCCGATCTCGCCGAACGCATCGGCCTGTCGCCGACTGCCACGGCCGATCGAGTCCGCCGTCTCACCCGCGACGGCTTCATCCTCGGCTACCGTGCCGAACTCGATCCGGTGAAGCTCGGCCGCGGCCTGCTGGTCTTCGTCGAGGTGCTGCTCGACCGCACCTCGCCCGACGTCTTCGACGCCTTCGCCGCCCAGGTGCGCCGTGCCGGTGAGGTGCTCGAATGCCATCTGGTGGCCGGCGGCTTCGACTACCTGATCAAGTCGCGGGTCAAGGACATGGCCGCCTACCGCCGCTTCCTCGCAGAGGTCATCCTGCCGCTCCCCGGCGTCCGCGAGACCCGCACCTATGCGGTGATGGAGGAGGTCAAGGTGACCGATGCACTGCCGATCTGAAGCGAGGGCGAGGATCACGCCATGATCGATCTTGAGCGAGAGACGACCGCCGACCTCCTGCGGCTGCACGCGCGGGTCGAGGCGGAGCTGCGCCGCCGCGAGGTGCTGCGCACCGGCAACGGCCCGGTCGGCGACTATGCCGAACATCTCTTCCGCCGCGCCTACGGCTGGGCGCTGGAGGCCAATTCCAAGGCGGGATACGACGCCGTCGACGCCTCGGGCAATCGCTACCAGATCAAGGGCCGGCGCGAGGCGGCGGGAACGAAGTCGCGCCAGCTCTCGGCGATCCGCAATCTCGCGGCGGGCGACTTCGACTTCCTCGCCGCGGTGCTGTTCGATGAACACTACGGGGTGAGCCGGGCGATCGTCCTGCCGCGGTCGGTGGTGCTGCTGCGGGCGAGCTACAGCGCCCATACCAACAGCCACATCCTGATCCTCTCCGATGCGCTGTGGGCCCTGCCGGAGGCGCGCGACGTCACTCCCGATCTCATCCGCGCGGCGCCCTGAGCGACGGCCGTTCACCACGTCCGACGATCGCCGTCCGCCGCGCGTTGTTCCCGTCGTCGGCCGCGCGTACTATTCCGCCTCCGAAACGATGGAAGGCGGGACCCGGTGGCGGTCGAGCTTCGACCCTCTCAGGCGCTGAAACTCTGGCACGACGTGACGCTCGGCCTCGTCCGTGACGGCGAGACCGATCTCACGGCGCGGCAGATGACGATCCTGCTCACCGTCTATCTCGAGCCGCCGCCGCACACGGTGCGCGGTCTCGCCGCCAAGCTCGGCGTGACCAAGCCGGCGATCACCCGCGCCCTCGACACCATGGGCGAGCGCGGCCTCGTCGATCGCCGCCGCGACGAGCGCGACCGCCGCAACGTCCTCATCCAACGCACCGTCGCCGGCGCCCTCTGGGTCGAGAAACTCGGCGACGACATCGTGCTGAGGGCCAAGCATCTGCCGCGGTGAGGATCGTGGGATGACCGGCCGCGTTTCGTAGGGCGGAAAGAGCGAAGCGAATTTCGCCCTACGTTCGGACGCCGAGCCGCTTCCAATAGAGCAATGTCCCGGTCAGACCGCCGTGGGGCTTCAGCGCATAGTCGGGGATCTCGCCGGCCAGCGTGAAGCCGTGGCGCTCGTAGAGCCCGGCCGCGCCCTCGTCGCTCGCCGTGTCGAGCACGATCAGCCAACGCCCGCGCGCCGCCGCCTCCGCCTCGGCCGCGTGGATCAGCGCCGAAGCGAGGCCGCGCCCGCGATGGGTCGGCCGCGTCATCATCTTGGCGAACTCGGCGCGATGCGGCTGGTTGGGCGGGCAGTCGAGATGGAGCGTCAGGGTGGAGACCAGCTCTTCGCCGTCGAAGGCGCCGAAGACCATGCGCTCGCCCCGATCGGCGCTCGCCAGCGACCGCGTCCAGAAGGCCGCCGCCTCGCCCGCATCGAGCGGATGCATGAAACTCACCGAGCCGCCCGCCGCCACCGTCTCGACGAGCAGGGCGGCGAGTGCGGCGATCGTCTGCGGCGAAGAGGCGAGAGGTCGGACATCGACGGTGGTCATCGGCAGGTCTCCGCTCGAAACGTTCACCGGCTCAGCTTCTCGCCAGCGCCACGACATAGGTGCAGGGCGCATCGCCCTCGTTGGCGAATTCGGCGTCGGCCGGCGGCCCGAAGCCGAGGCAGTCGCCGGCCGCGAGCTCGCGCCGCATCCCGCCCTCGACGATCGTCAGCCGCCCCGCGCGCACCCACACCACTTGGCGGATGTGGGCGTAGGACGAGGCCGGCAGCGCCACCCGTCCGCCCGCCGGCATCACCACCTCGGTGAGTTCGACCGGATGGTCGGCGCGCGCGTGGATCTGGCGGCGCAGGTAACCCGTCGCCGGATCGCGCCACGTCGGCTGATCCGCGGCGCGCACCAACCGATCGCCGCCGCTCTCGGCGCGGAGGAGCAACCCGGCGAGCGTCAGATCGAAGGCGCTCGCCAGCCGGACGAGCAGCGCCGCCGTCGGGCTCGCCTCTTCCCGCTCGATCTTGCTGATCGCCGCCTTGGACACCCCCGACCGCTCGGCGAGATCGGCCAGCGACCACCCCCGCGCCTCCCGTTCGAGCCGGATGCGTCGCGCGAGCTGGGCGGTGGTGTCGTCGATGTCGGTGTTCATGCATCCACTATAGTGGACGAATGGGCGGAGATCAAGATGGAATAGGGGGGGACGGAGGGGACGGAGGGGGGCGGTCGCTCCTCTGTCCCGGGTCCTCGATCGTCACCACCGGCGTGGCTCGGAAGTTCGGATGGTACGAGCGGTCGGCGTCCTCGCGCGATGCTGCGAGACGCGCTCGTTCCGAGCGCTCCTCAGCATGAGGCGCTTGCTTTCCCGAACAGAACCACGACGCCTCATGCTGAGGAGAGCGGCTCCGCCGCTCCTCTCGAAGCATCGCGCACGGAACCCTCCGGAACCGGCTGCGCCGTGGTCCATGATTCGTCGCAGGGAGCGGAACAATGTCTCGGGGACGGGATGAGAGGGATCCGTCGCTCGGCCTACGCCGGCCGCGCCCGCCTCAATAATCCACCTTCACCAGCGTCAGCCCCGCCGCCGGGGCGACCGGGCCGCAGGCGGTGCGATCCTTCGCCGCCAGCGCCGCCGCGAGGTCGTCGGCGCTCCAACTGCCGTCGCCGATCAGTTTGAGCGAGCCGACCATCGAGCGCACCTGATTGTGCAGAAACGAACGGGCCGAGGCGCGGATCTCGATCGTGTCGCCGTCGCGGCTGACGTCGAGCCGGTCGAGGGTCTTGAGCGGCGACTTCGACTGGCAGCGGGTGGCGCGGAAGGTGGTGAAGTCGTGGGTGCCGAGCAGGCGCTTCGCCGCCGCATCCATCGCCGCGACGTCGAGCCGGGCGCGCACGTGCCAGGCGCGGTGGAGATCGAGGGCGAGCGGCGCCCGCCGGTCGATGATGCGGTAGAGATAGTGCCGCGCCTTGGCCGAGAAGCGGGCGTCGAAATCCTCGCCGACGATCTCGACGGCGAGGATGGCGATCGGATGCGGGGAGGCGCCCATGTGCTTCAGATGGGCGTTGAGCGCATCCATCAGCTTCTCCGGCGGCCAATCGCGCGGGAAGTCGACATGGGCGATCTGGCCGGAGGCGTGGACGCCGGTGTCGGTGCGCCCCGCACCTTTGACGACGATCCGCCCGGCTTCGAACTTCATGAAAGCCGCTTCGATGGCGCCCTGCACCGAAGGTCCGTTCGCCTGGGCCTGCCAGCCGACGTAAGGCGTGCCGTCGTATTCGATGGTGAGCTTGTAGCGGGGCATGGCGTCAGGCCAGACGATCGCCGCGGGCGAGCCCGGCGCCGCGGCGGAAGGCGAGCGCCTCCACCGGCTTGCCGCCGGCTCGCTGCACCTCGACGAGCCGGATCGCCCCGGTCCCGCAGGCGATGGTCAGCGCGTCGTCGAGCACTTCGCCGGGGGTGCCCGAGCCGTCGCCGAGCGTGGTGCGCAGGACTTTGAGCCGTTCGTGCTTGCCGCCGATCGGCGCCTCGCACCACGCGCCCGGGAAGGGCGACAGGCCGCGGATGGTGTCGTGGATCGCCTTGGCGTCGCCGCTCCAGTCGATGCGCGCCTCCGCCTTCTCGATCTTCCTGGCGTAGGTGACGCCGGCATCCGGCTGCGGCGCACAGGGCAGGTCGTCCCTCTCCAGCCGGTCGAGCGCCTCCACCATGAGGGCGGCGCCCAGCACAGCGAGGCGGTCGTGGAGATCGCCGGTGGTTTCGTCGGGGGCGATCGGCGTGACGGCGGAGAGACACACCGGCCCGCTGTCGAGCCCCTTCTCCATCCGCATCACCTCGACCGCGGTCTCGCCGTCGCCGGCCATGATCGCCCGCTGGATCGGCGCCGCGCCGCGCCAGCGCGGCAGTTTCGAGCCGTGCAGGTTGAGACAGCCGTGGCGCGGCCCGGCGAGGATCGCCTCGGGCAGCAACAGGCCGTAGGCGACGACGACGGCGACGTCCGCCTCGTGCGCGCGAAAGGCGGCCGCGGCCTCGTCGCCCTTGAGGCTCACCGGATGATGCACGGGGATACCCAGCGCCTCGGCGCGGGCGTGGACCGGGGAGGGCGTGGTCGCCATGCCGCGGCCCGAGGGGCGCGGCGGCTGGGAATAGACCGCGACGATCTCGTGGCCGGCGGCGTGGATCGCCTCGAGGGTCGGCACCGAGAAGTCCGGCGTTCCCATGAAGACGATGCGGAGCGGCATGAGCGAGGTCCTCGCGGGGCGTGGTGGGTCGCCGGCGAGGCATGCGCCCTCGCCGCGCTCCGGTCAAGGGCGGAGGTCGGAAGCGGTGCGACGCGCCGTGCTCACCGGGGCCGGTCGCCCGCCGGATCGGGCGGGATCGAAGAGCCCCGGGGCTCTTCGCCGCGATGACGCGATCGCCTCGCCCGTGGCAGAGTGACGGCCGCCGAACAGCGAGGAGAACCGACGATGACCACCGGCGAGACGATCGGCTTTCTCGGCATCGGCATCATGGGGTTCCACATGGCCCGCCGGCTCGCCGAGGCCGGATATCGTGTCGTCGCGTGGAACCGGACGCGGTCGAAGGCCGAGCGTCTCGTCGAATTCGGCGTCTCGATCGCCGACACCGCCGCCGGCGCGGCGAGGGGCGCGGCCACCGTGGTGGTGATGCTCGGCTCCGGGCCGGACTGCGAGGAGGTGCTCCTCGCCGGCGGCGTCCTCGATGCGCCGACGCCCGGCGCCCGCGTCGTCGTCATGAGTTCGATTCCCGTGGCCACCGCCGAACAACTGGCGCGCGAGGCGGAGGCCCGCGGCCTCGCCTTCCTCGATGCGCCGGTCTCCGGCGGCGAGCGCGGCGCGGCGGCGGGAACGCTGACGGTGATGGCCGGCGGCCGACCGGAGGTCTTCGAGGCGGTCCGTCCGATCTTCGCCGTCTTCGGCCGCGCCACCCTGATCGGCCCGGCCGGCACCGGCGAACTGGCGAAACTCGTCAATCAGATGCTGGTCGGCTCGACCATAGCGGCCGTGGCGGAAGGGCTGGTGCTCGCCGAACGTGGCGGCGCCGACCCGGCCAAGGTGCGCGAGGCGCTCCTCGGCGGCTTCGCCGATTCCACCATCTTGCGTCAGCACGGCGAACGCATGGTGACGAACGACTGGAAACCCGGCGCCATGTCGACGGTCCAACTCAAGGATACCTCGACCGCTCTCGCCCAAGCGCGCGGCCTCGACCTCGATCTGCCGCTGATCACTCTGGTCGACGGCCTCTACGCCGACCTCGTCGCCCATGGCGACGGGTCGCTCGACCATGCCGCCCTGGTCCGCGAGATCCGCCGGCGCAATCACCTGCCGGTCGATCGCCCGGTCGCCGACCCGGCAGGGGCGAAACCCTGAGGTCGGAGCCCGCGGACGGAACCCGGTTCCATGTCGGATCGCGTCGTTTCGCCGGACGCACTCCGAAGGCGTGGTGCGAGAGAAGGGCGCTGCGCGCGGCGCACCGGTCGAGCGCAGCAGGACGGTGCCGCCACGGTTCCCGGTGGTTGATTTTGTTCATGAATTGTTCTGAAAACTACACCAAAAGACGATACAATGTTTTCTTCTCCCTGAAATTTCGGGGAGACGCGTGTCCATCGGTACGACTTTCGTTCTTCGGATCTCCGCCCGATGCGCCCTTTTCTCCGAGAGGGGTGTCCCGGAGGTCGAGCCACCCCGGGGGGCCGCCACCGACGCGGACGTCGCGATGATCACCGGTCGGCGGATGTCCGGCCTTCCAGCGTCCGCATGTGGTCGTCGGCGGCGACGGTCCCCAGGTCCATGCAGTAGACCAGGAAGTCGGCGCCCAGGGCCTTGGCCTCCTCGCGGCAGAAGCCGATCATCATACGCAACGCGTGCCAGCGTTCGATCTGCTCCGTCGTCAGAACCCGGCCGACTCCTGCGGTCGCCGCTGCCGTCGTCACATGCGTCATGAGCGTTCCCCCGAACCAACGATCGAAAGCGAGCCTAGGTCGAGCTCCGTCACAGATTCGGATGCCTCACATTGCCGCGGCATATCTTCCGGTGGTGCTTTTCGTCACCGCTCCGGTCCGCGCGTGGCATGAATTCGCCGGGCTTTCGATCGTATCGAGCGGGGCCTTGAAAACAAAAGGGAAAGGGAGCGTTTCGCCGACCCGGCGGGTGCTCGAACGTCACAGAAGCACGTCACAAGCGTTCCGCTGACGCTGCGACGCGCAATTGCCCAATTCGCACCTTCGGATAGGCTGTGACGCATGCACGTCCATCGCTGCGCGAGGGGGCTTCTTCGTCATGCGTCGCGGGGATGGTACCGAGGAGGCTCCGTTGGCTCTACGACTGTCCCTGACGGGGCGGCCAGCCTTGGCCGACGAGAACGGGAGGATCATCCGGCTCCCCCGTAAGGCTTTCGTTCTGGCCGCTTATCTGACGATCGATCCGCCCAAGGGACCGCTGCCGCGCGAATACGCCGCGCGCCTGCTGTGGGGCGACGTCGATCAGGCACGCCGCGCCGGCAATCTTCGCCAGCTTCTGGCGCGTGTGAAGGACGTTCAGGCCGAAGAGGGCTTCGAGCTCTTCCTCATCGATACCGAGCACGTCTCGATCGATCCCGACGCCGCCGTGGTGGATGCGTCGTCGATTCTCGGCGCCCGCGCCGACGCCACCGACCGGCGCCTCTTCGATCTGTGCAAGGCCTATTGCGGCGACCTCCTCTTCGGTCTCGACGAGGGCGGCGAAGAATACACCCGATGGCTGTGGTCGCGGCGCGCGATGTTGCGCCAGCAGTTCGTCGCGATCGTCTCCGCCAATGTCGAGGCCTCCATCGGCGTGCTCGATCCCGAGGAAGTCCTCTTCGTCGCCCGCCGCCTCGTCGAAGCCGACCAGTATCAGGAGGCGGGTCATCGCGCGGCGATGCGTATCCACGCCGCCCGCGGCGAATTCGACAGTGCCCTGCGCATCCATCGCCGGCTGCTCGATCTCCTGCGCGAGACCGGCGGCCGACCGTCGGCGGCGACCACCAACCTGGTGTCGGAGATCTCGTCGCGCGCCCGTCCGCGCTCGCGGACGTCGGACGAGAAGGAGAGCAGAGCGGAGGAGACGTCGCTGGAGATCGCGTCGTCGATGCCGAATTTCGCGCGCTCGATGCGTCTGCCGCGCCTGTCGCTCAAGTTCGGCGGCCTCGCCACGCTCACCGGGGCCGAGAGCCAGTGGGCCGAAGCTCTCTTCGACGACGCTGCGATTCAGCTGTGGCGCACCCGCGCCTTCGTCGTGACGCGTCCGGCCGACCTGAAGCCGCGGCCGATCGACCTGATCGACCGGACCCGGCGCGAGCCGTGCGACTACGTCGTCGATTGCCGCGTCGTCGACCGCGACGACCAACGTCAGCTGACCATCAGTCTGGTTTGCTCGAGCAGCGGCGAGATCCTGTGGATCCATCGTTTCGAGTTCGGCGAGCCGCTGGCGCGCGCCATCCGCGACATCGTCGTCAATTGCGTGCACCAGATCGAACAGGCCGAGCTGCGCATCCTCGCCGAGGGACCCGAGCGCACCACCGCCTACCGGCTGACCCTGCAGGGCAATCGGCTTCTGCGGTCGATCGATCTCCCCTCGATCCGCCGCGCCCGGCAGATCTTCCGCGCCGCCCTGGCGGTCGACCCCGAACACGCGCCGACCCTCGCCGCCGTCGCCAAGGCCTACCGCCTCGAATGGCTGCTGCTCGCCCGCGCCGACGACAAGGAACTCGACCTCGCCATCGACTACGCCCGGCAGTCGGTCTCCGTCGGTCCCGACGGCGTCCACGGCCTGCATCAGCTCGGCATCTGCAACATCTACAAGAAGAACCACGAGTTCGGGCTCGATGCTCTCGACAGGGCCGAACGCTCCACCCCCTTCGACATCGAACTCGTGGCCGACCACGCCGATGGGCTGATCTGCGCCGGTCTGGTCGCCGAAGGGCTGAAGAAATTCGAAAACCTCGTCGCCGACCACCTGGTTCTCTCCGATCAGATCCTCTGGAATCTGGCGAGCGGGCAATATCTCGACGGCAAGTACGAGGAGGCGCTCGCCACTCTGTCGCGTCTGGCCTCGCAGGAGCCGACCTATCAGCTCCGCGCCGCCTGCCACGCCATGTTGTCACAGGCGAGTGAGGCGCGGCGTTACGTTCGCAAGTTGCGCGAAATCCTTCCCGACTTCACAATCGTCACTCGACTCGGAATGGTGCCGCTACGTCGGCGCGAAGATTTCGAGCACTACGAGTCCGGCCTGAGATCGGCCGGCTTCGACTGAAACTCCGGTCGGAGAACCCGGCCGAGGAAACAGGGAGAATCGTGAATGGCGAAGATGATCTTGTTGAAGGTGAACGGTGACGACCGCGTGTTCGTGGTGAACATCGACGCGCTCACCGTGGAAGCGTTCGACGCGGCCGAGCTCGGTCTCGCCCGTGATGCCGACGTGGTCGTCGCCGGCGAGCCGCGCTCCGCTTCCGCATCGCATGCGCTCTACGGCTCCGACACCCGCTCGGACGCCGCGTCGCATGCGCTCTACGGCTCCGACACCCGCT
>NZ_DAIPZB010000070.1:12526-17865 GCF_036782435.1 Pinisolibacter sp.
ATGCGCTCTACGGCTCCGACACCCGCTCGGACGCCGCGTCGCATGCGCTCTACGGTTCCGACACGCGCTCGGATGCCGCGTCGCATGCGCTCTACGGTTCCGACACCCGCTCGGACGCCGCGTCGCATGCGCTCTACGGCTCCGACACCCGCTCGGACGCCGCGTCGCATGCGCTCTACGGTTCCGACACGCGCTCGGAGGCGGCGTCTCACGCCCTCTTCGGCGCCGACACGCGCTCGGAGGCGGCGTCTCACGCCCTCTTCGGTGCCGACATCCGCTCGGAGGCGGCGTCTCACGCCCTCTTCGGTGCCGACACCCGTTCGGAGGCGGCGTCCCACGCCCTCTTCGGCGTCGACACGCGCTCGGAGGCGGCGTCTCACGCCCTCTTCGGCGTCGAGACGAAGATGAGCGACGTGCGTTCGGCCACCGCCTCGCACGCGCTCTTCGGCAACGAAGGTCGCGCATGATCCCTGCCGCGCGTCTCGCATCCCTGTTGGCGTCCAACGTCGCCGAGATGGAGGCGCGCGGTTACGGGTCCATCTATTTCGACCGCATGCGTCCGCCCGACGACACGGTGCGGGCCATGCGGCCGAAATTCGGCGAGTTCGGCATCACGCGGCTCTCCTGCCTCACCGGCCTCGACAGCATCGGCATTCCGGTCTGGGCGGCGACCCGGCCCAACGCCCGAACCCTCGCGGTCTCCCAGGGCAAGGGCCTCGACGATGCCGCGGCGCGCGCCTCCGCCACCATGGAGGCGATCGAGGTCGCCGTCGCCGAACGCCCCGACCGCGCCGGCGTGCTCGCCACCACGGCGCAACTGCGCGCCGCCGGCCGCCGCTTCCAACGCCTCGACATGCTGCTGCGCAAGGGCGTCGCGCCGCCGGCCGACGACGAGGCCTTCCCCTGGATCGAGGGGCTCGATCTCGTCTCCGGCGAGGCCGTGCTGGTGCCGCTCGACGCGGCGGTCCTCTCCGACGGCCGCGAGCCGGTGCGCTGGTGGCAGTCGACCGACGGCCTCGCCTCCGGCAACGTCTTCTGGGAAGCGACGCTGCACGGCCTCACCGAACGCATCGAGCGTGACGCGATGACCCTGTGGACGCTGCGCGACGATCGCCAGGTCGAGGCGCGCTGTGTCGCCGTCGCCGCCTTCGACGATCCCGAACTCACCCGCCTCGACCGCATCGTCACCGACGCCGGTTTCCGCCTGCGCCTCTTCGACGTCACCTCCGATCTCGGCATCCCGGTGATCTTCGCGGTGATCTCGCCGGTGCCCAACGGCCACGAGGACAAGTGGAAGCACTTCGACCTCACCGCCGGCTCCGGCTGCCATCCCGAGCCGGCGCGCGCCGCCATTCGCGCCCTGACCGAGGCGGCGCAATCGCGCCTGACCACCATCGCCGCCGCCCGAGACGACTTCGAGCCGGCCCGCTATGCCGCCAAGCTCGCCGGCGACCTCCTCACCTACGTCCACGCCACGCCGCGCCCCCATGCCGTGACCTCGCCCGAAGCGATCGGGCCGCGCATCGGCTGGATCGACGCCATGGTCGGACGGATGAAGCGTGGCGGCGTCGGCGAGGTGATCGTCGTGCCGTTCGAGACCGGCGAGAACGACTTCGCCGTGGCCAAGGTCTTCGCTCCCGATCTCGAGAACCCGCCCGGTGACCGCGCCCGCACCTTCGGGCCGCGCGCCGTCCGCGCCATGATGGGGCTGGTATGAAGATCCTGTTCGTCGGCCCCACGCTCTCCGGTCTCGTCGTCGACGGCCGGCTCGCCGCGCATCCCGACATCGTCTGCCGCGGACCGGCGGCGCAGGGCGACATCGCCCGCGCCGTGGTCGAGGGCGCGACGGTGATCGGCCTCGTCGACGGCCGCTACGAGGACGTCGCCGCCCCCTGGCACAAGGAGATCCTGTGGGCGCTCGCGAACGGCGTCACCGTGCTCGGCGCCGGCAGCCTCGGGGCGCTGCGCGCCGCCGAATGCGCCGCCTATGGCATGATCGGTCTCGGCGAGATCTGCGCCCGCTACATGCGCGGCGAACTCTACGACGACGCCGACGTCGCCCAGTTGCACGGGCCGGAGGAGGTGGATCACCTGTCGCTGACCGAGGCGCTGGTCAACGTCGAGGCGACGCTGCGGCGGATGCGGCGCGAGGGCGTGATCGACGACGGCTTCTTCGCCGGGGCGCTCGCCGCCGCCCGCTCGATCTTCTTCAAGAACCTCGACTTCGAAGCGGTCGCCGCCCGCCTCGCCATCGACGACGAGCGCCGCCGCGCCTTCGTCGCCGCCGCTCGCGCCCACCGGGTCGACCAGAAACGTGCCGACGCGCTGGTCCTGGTCGATCGCATGGCCGAACTGCCGGCGGTCCGCACCGCGCCGCCGCCCTGGCGGATGGTCGAGCCGCACCAGTGGCTCGCCTTCCTGCGCGACCTCGCCGCCGAGCGCGCCGCTGCGGAGGCGTGATGCGGTGGGCGCGAAGCCGCGCCACCGAAGGTGCCTTCCGGCTTCGCCGTCGAAGGGAACCGGGCGGCCTTCATCACGATGATACAAACCGCGGATCGAATGTCCCCGACCGCCGGACACGGCTCGAACAGGGTATTCTCGGACATGACCGATCAGATCGAAACGCGCTACGTCGAAGGCGCCAGCGACGACGTTCCCACCAACGATTCCGGCAACACGCCCTTCGCGGTGGTCGCCGAGCGGGCGCTTTCCCGCCGCTTCTTCCTCGGCGGTTCGGCGGCGCTCGCCGCCTCCACCGCCCTCGTCGGCTCGGTCGGCGCGGCGGTTTTCGCCAAGAACGCCGAGGCCGCTTCGATCGGCACGCTCACCTTCGAATCGCTGCCGCACGGCTACGACGACACCCATCACGTCGCCAAGGGCTACGACGCCTCGGTGCTGATCCGCTGGGGCGACGCGGTGGTGAAGGGCGCGCCCGCCTTCGATCCGAAGAAGCAGTCGGCCGCCGCGCAGCTGCAGCAGTTCGGCTACAACAACGACTTCATCGGCTTCACGCCGCTGCCCTTCGGCTCGGCGAACCCGGCCCGCGGCCTGCTCTGCATCAACCATGAATACGTCGACCGCGAACTGATGTTCCCGGATGCCGCCGATCGCTCCCCGAAGACCCAGTCGAAGGAGATGGTCGACGTCGAGATGGCGGCGCACGGCCACACCGTCATCGAGATCGTCCGCGACGCCGCCGGCAAGTGGTCGGTCGTCGCCGACAGCCCGATGAACCGCCGCATCCACGTCGGCACCGAGATCGCGATCTCGGGCCCGGCCGCCGGCCACGACCGCCTGAAGACCTCGGCCGACGCGACCGGCAAGAAGGTGCTCGGCACCGTCAACAACTGCGCCGGCTCGATCACCCCGTGGGGCACCGTCCTCATGGCGGAGGAGAACTTCAACAACTACTTCGCCGGCGACATCGGCAAGACCAGGGAGGCGCGTGCCTACAAGCGCCTCGGCGTCGCCGGCGACGTCGGCTACGGCTGGTACCGTTTCCACGACCGCTTCGACGTCGAGAAGGAGCCGAACGAGGCCAACCGCTTCGGCTGGATGGTCGAATTCGACCCCTACGATCCGACCTCGGTGCCGGTGAAGCGCACCGCCCTCGGTCGCTTCAAGCACGAGGGCGCCCATGCCCTGGTCGACAAGTCGGGCCACGTCGTCTGCTATTCCGGTGACGACCAGCAGTTCGACTACGTCTACAAGTTCGTTTCCAAGGGGAAATTCGATCCGAAGAAGCGTGAGGCGAACTTCGGCATCCTCGACGAGGGCACGCTCCACGTCGCCCGCTTCAACGACGACAAGACGCTCGACTGGTTGCCGATCGTCTTCGGCGAGGGACCGCTGACCCCCGCCAACGACTTCCACTCCCAGGCCGACGTGATGATCGAGGCCCGTCGCGCCGCCGACCTGCTCGGCGCGACGCCGATGGATCGCCCGGAGGACATCGAGCCGAACCTCGTCACCGGCGTCGTCTACGCGGTGATGACCAACAACACCAAGCGCAAGAAGGATCAGACGAACGGGGTCAACCCGCGCGCCGCGAACCAGCACGGCCACATCGTCGAGATGATCCCGCCGGGCGGCCGCGGCGCCGACAAGGACCACACCGCGACGAAGTTCACCTGGGATCTGTTCCTGCTCGGCGGCGATCCGACCAAGCCCGAGCAGGGAGCGAAGTATCACCCGGCGGTCGGCGCCGGCGACTGGCTCTCCTGCCCCGACAACGTCGCCGTCGACGGCAAGGGCCGCCTGTGGATCGCCACCGACGGTGCGCCGAAGGCCGGCATCGCCGACGGCGTCTGGGCGGCCGACACCGAGGGCGACGGCCGCGCCCTGGTCAAGCTGTTCTTCTCGACCCCGCGCGGCGCCGAGCTCTGCGGCCCGTCGTTCAATTCCGACGACTCGGCCTATTTCGCCGCGATCCAGCATCCCGGCGACGAGAAGGGCTCGACCTTCGACACGCCCTCGACCCGTTGGCCCGATTTCGAGCCCGACATGCCGCCGCGCCCCTCGGTGATGGTCATCACCAAGCAGGGCGGCGGCGCCATCGGCTGATCGCGTCCGACCACACGGCGAATACGGCGAAGGGCGGCCCTCGGGTCGCCCTTCGTGCGTCGCGCGCATCGATCGACCCGGGGACCGGGAGAACCGTTCGGGAGGAAGAGCCTTGCTGGCGGGCGATGGCGAGCCAGATAATCGAAGATCATGTGGACATCCGGCGTCGGCCGGATCGATCGCGGACGATCGTGACGCGCGGAGGATGGACGATGCCGGAAAGATGGTTCCAGATCAAAGGCGATCCGTCGATCCGCGGCCAACTGTTCGAGCAGAGCCGCACCGAGAGCCTGTTCGACACCTCGATCGATCGCGTGCACGAGATCGTCCGCACACTGCTGGTGCGTAAGGGCGTGTTCCACATCAAGGTCCATTATTCGTCGAGCCAGCTCACCTGTTGGTTCGCGCGCGATCCCTTCTGTTACGAGAAGTTCGTGCGCGAAGAGGTGTTGGCGGAGGGTTTCCTCGATCGCTTTCCCGATGCCGACCACGCCGGCCGCGCGAGCGTGATCGACGAGGCCGACATCGGCCGCCTGCTCGGTGAGTTTCGCCGTCTGCGCCTCGCCGACGAGACGCTCTATCTGCGCAATGCCGCGATCAATCTGATCAACGGCATGATCAACATGTCGTTCTCCTGCGACGGCACGCAGTACATCGACCACCGCACCTTCCTGGGCGTCCTCGACCGGTTCGGATGAGGTGGACCGCCCCGCCGTCCGATCTCATACCGAGTTCACGAAATTCGGACTCGTCCGAATTTCGTGAGTTGCGGCCCG
>NZ_DAIPZB010000071.1:0-17273 GCF_036782435.1 Pinisolibacter sp.
CCGTGCCCGGCGTCGTCGCCGTCCACCGCTTCCCCGGCGTCGGCCACATGCCGCATCTGGAGATGCCGCGCGAGGTCACTCGCCTGATCGCCGAAAGCGCCGCCTGCGGTTGAAAACGCGGAATTTCACGGAAAATCGGGGCGGTCGAGCGTCGCAGAAGTGGCCGAGCGGTTCTCGAGATCGGCCGCTCGTGTTAACCATGTTGTTTCGAAGCTCACCGTCCACGCATCCTTGGCGGAGGAAGCATGATCGTCTGGGCCGTTGCAGGGCTCCTCGTCGGTTGGTTCCTGTCCAGGCGCCTGCGCGTGGACAGCCTCGGTGCGTTCCTCGTCTCCTCGGTCGCCCTGCCGCTCCTCGTCCTCGCCACGGTTCGCCGCATCGACCCCGACGTGCTCTGGGACTACGCCGCGTTCTGGCTGGCGGTGCAGAGCTCCTATTTCGCCGCCAATCTCCTCGCCGAACGGGCGAAGCCGACGACGCCGGAAGCCGACGACGGCGGCGCCCTCGAGAACGCCTGATCGCCACCGCTCCCGGCCGTATCCTCACGCATCCTCACGGACAGCAGTTCGGGAAGCGCAGGTGGATCGCATCGATCTCGGCGGCGATCTCCGCCGTGATCTCGAAATCGAAGGCGGCGAGGTCCTCGTCGAGCTGCGCCAGGGTGGTGGCGCCGATGATCGTCGAGGCGACACAGGCACGCGAGCCGACGAAGGCGAGCGCCAGCGTCGCCGGCGAGACCCCGAGCTTCGCCGCCAGATCGACATGGGCGCGGATCGCCGCATCTGCGTTCGGCCGCTCGTAGCGTTGACCGCGGTTGAAGAGCGTGGTGCGAGCCCCCGCCGGCCGCGCCCCGTCGAGATACTTGCCGGTGAGATAGCCCTGGCCGAGCGGCGAATAGGCGAGCAGCGACACGTCCTCACGGCCGCAGGCCTCGGCGAGGTTCACCTCGAACGTGCGGTTCAGCAGATTGTAGGCGTTCTGGATCGACACGATGCGCGGACCGCCGGTGACCTCCGCCGCGCGCAGCCAGCGCATCACCCCCCAGGTCGACTCGTTGGACAGGCCGATGTGACGGATGCGGCCGGCCTTCACGTGCGCCGCGAGCGCCTCCAGCGTCTCCTCGATCGATGCCTCGTCGGCCGAACGCCCGGGATCGGTCCAGATCGTCGGGTTGGCGCCGAAGCCCGGCACCCGCCGCTCCGGCCAGTGCACCTGATAGAGATCGATGGTGTCGATGCCGAGCCGCTTCAGGCTCTTGAACACCGCCTCGTCGACATGGACGCGGGTGAGCCGCGTCGGCGAGCCGTCGTCGCGGAACCACGCCATGTCGGACCGGCCGCAGACCTTGGTCGCCACCGTGATCCGGTCGCGATTGCCCCGCGCCTTCATCCACGAGCCGACGATCTCCTCGGTGCGCCCCTGCGTCTCCGGCTTCGGCGGGATCGAATAGAGTTCGGCGGTGTCGAGGAAATCGATGCCGTGATCGAGCGCCCGGTCGAGCTGGGCATGACCCTCGGCTTCGGTGTTCTGCTCGCCGAAGGTCATGGTGCCGAGGCAGACGGTGGGAATGGTGAGATCGGTACGGCCGAGACGGGTGCGACGCATGGGGCCTCTCGCGGCTGGGAACATCAGGGTCGGGTGGAGCCGACGCGTGCCAGAAGATCACGCACGCTCGGCAGGATGCGGGTGACGATCACCTCGACGCCCTCGGCGGTCGGGTGCAGTCCGTCCGGCTGGACGAGGTTCGCCTCGAGCGCGACGCCGTCGAGGAAGAACGGATAGAAGAGCGCCCCGTGCGCCTGCGCCACCTCGGCGAAGATCGGATCGAAGGCCTTCGCATAGGTCTCGCCGAGATTGCGCGGCGCCAGCATCCCGGCGACCAGCACCTTCTGCCCGCGCGCCGTCAGCCGTGCGACGATGGCGTCGAGGTTCTTGCGCGTCTCCGCCGGCGGCAGGCCGCGCAACGCGTCGTTGGCGCCGAGTTCGACGATCACCGCCTGCGCATCCGCCGGCACCGACCAGTCGAGCCGCGCCAGCCCGGCGTCGGTGGTGTCGCCCGAGACACCGGCGTCGATCACTTCGACGTGATGACCCGCCGCCGTCAACGCCGCCTCCAGCCGTGGGGCGAAGCCTTGGCCTTTCGGCAGGCCGTAACCGGCGGTCAGGCTGTCGCCGAGGGCGACGACCCGGATCTTCCCCGGCTCCGCCGCCCGCACCGGCCCGTTCACCGCCGTGGCGACGACGATCGCCCCGAAAACGAGGCCGATCACACGCCGCAGCGCGGCACGACGGGGCGGCACGAGATGGGATCGTTCGGAGCGAAACGGCATGACGGCGGAAATCCGATTACGGTGCGCGGCGCGGATCGAGGCTTTATCGACCGCCCATCGTCACCATATGACGACGGAGCCACGCATTTCGAGACCCCCCGGCGCCACGCGTCACGCATGGCTTCCCCGCGCCGCCCTCCGAAGAGTGCAGATCTTGTCCGACACCGCCATCCGCCTCGACGACGTCCACCTCACCCTCGGCAGCGGCACCGCCGCGGTCGAAGTGCTGCGCGGCCTCAGCCTCGCCGTGCGCACCGGCGAGAAGGTCGGCGTCGTCGGCGCCTCCGGGTCGGGCAAGTCGACGGCGCTGATGGTGACCACCGGTCTCGAGCGCGCCGACCGCGGCCGTGTCGAGGTTGCCGGCACCGATCTCGGTCGCCTCGACGAGGACGCCCTCGCCCTCTTCCGCGGCCGCACCGTCGGCATCGTCTTCCAGGCCTTCCACCTCGTCTCCGACATGACGGCGATCGAGAACGTCGCCACGCCCCTCGAACTCCTCGGCGCCCCGGACGCCTTCGCTCGCGCCCGCGCCGAACTGGAGGCCGTCGGCCTCGGTGCCCGCCTCGACCACTATCCGGTCCAGCTTTCGGGCGGCGAACAGCAGCGCGTCGCCATCGCCCGCGCCCTGGTGCATCGCCCGGCCATCGTCGTCGCCGACGAACCGACCGGCAATCTCGACGAGACGACCGGCGCGGCGATCGCCGACCTGCTCTTCGGCCGCGTCGACGAGGTCGGCGCGACCCTGATGCTGGTCACCCACGACGCCGATCTCGCCGCCCGTTGCGATCGGGTGATCCACGTCCGCGCCGGGCGGGTCAACGAGGAGACCACGCCGTGAGCGCCGCCTCGCCCCTCGGCCTCGCCACCGCGCTGCGCTTCGCCGTCCGTTCGCTGCGCGGCACCGCGCGCCGCGCCTTCCGCGGTTTCGGCATCTTCCTCGCGTGTCTGGCGCTCGGCGTCGCGGCGATCGCCGGCGTCGCCGCCCTCGGCCGCGCCTTCGACGCCTCGCTCGCCGCCCAGGGCGACCTCGTCCTCGGCGGCGACATCGCCTTCTCGGTCAACCACCGACCGCTCGGCGCCGCCGAACACGACTTCCTCGCCGCCCGCGGTCGCACCTCCGACGTCGCCACCCTGCGCGCCATGACGCGTCGCGACGACGGCACCGCCACCCTGGTCGAAGCCAAGGCGGTCGACGCCGCCTATCCGCTGACCGGCCGTCTCACCGCCTCGACCGCGCCCGATCCGGCCCGGGCGAAGGAGACGGCGATCGACGGCCGCCCGCTCCTCGCCGCCACCGGCGAGGGCGACGCCCGCATGTTCGGTGTCCTCGTCGAGGACACGCTGCTCCCCCGTCTCGGCGTGAAGATCGGCGACACCCTCACCGTCGGCTCGGCGCGGGTCCGCGTCGCCGGCATCCTCGTCGACGAGCCCGACCGACTGTCGAGCGGCGTCGGTTTCGGCCCTCGCCTGATGTTGTCGCGAGAGGCGCTCGAGGCCTCCGGGCTCCTCGCCCCCGGCAGCCTGGTGCGCTGGCACACCCGCCTCGCCCTCACCGACCGTGATCGGGTCGCCGGCACCATCGCCGCGGCGAAACGCGCCTTCCCGGCCGCCGGCTGGGACATCCGCTCGCGCAAGGAGGCCGCGCCCGGGCTCGCCTCCACCATCGACCGCTTCGTCCAGTTCCTCACCCTCGTCGGCCTCACCACCCTGGTGATCGGCGGCCTCGGCGTCGCCCATGCGGTGACCGGCCATCTCGAACGTCGCCGCGAGACCATCGCCATCTGGAAGACGCTCGGCGCCACCCGCGGCTTCGTCTTCCTCGTCCATGCCCTGGAGATCGGCGCCATCGCCCTCCTCGGCATCGGCCTCGGCGTCGCCGTCGGTGCGGCGGTGCCCCACCTCTTCGCCGGACCTCTCGGCGACGCCCTCGGGCTCGACCTGATCCCCGTCGCCGCCCCCGGCCCCTTGGCACTGGCCGCGCTCGAGGGCGCCGTCACCGCCGCACTCTTCGTCACCGTGCCGCTCGGCACCGCGGTCGACGCCCGTCCGGCGACGCTGCTGCGCGGCGAGATCGAGACGCTCGGGCGGCGCCCGCGCCTCGCCCGGCTCGTCCCGGCGGCGATCCTCACCGTCCTGCTCCTCGCCCTGGTCGTCGGCCTGTCGCCGGAACGGCGCATCACCCTGCCCTATCTCGCCACTCTGGTCGTCGCCTACGCGGTGCTGCGTCTCGTCGCCGCCGGCCTCGTCGCCGTTGCTCGACGCATGCCGCGGCCACGCCTCTTCGAAGCCCGCGCGGCGATCACCGCCATCGCCCGTCCGGGCGCTCCGACCGCCTCGATCGTCCTCTCCCTCGGCCTCGGCGCCACCCTTCTGGCGGCCCTGACCCAGGTCGAGAGCGGCCTGAACGCCGCCCTCTCCTCCACCCTGCCGAAACAGGCGCCGAGCTTCTTCTTCCTCGACGTGCCGGCCCGCGACGCCGACGCCTTCCGCACCTTCCTGAAGGACGAGGCGAAGGACGGCGCCGTCGCCGACGTGCCGATGCTGCGCGGTCGCATCGTCGCCCTGAAGGGCGTGCCGTTGGAGAAGGTCGAGGCCGAGGAGCACACCCGCCTCATCCTGCGCGGCGACCGCGGCATCACCTTCTCCGCCACACCGCCCGAGAACGCCGACATCGTCGAGGGCGAATGGTGGAAGCCCGATCACGCCGGCCCGCCGCTCGTCTCCTTCGACGCCGAGACCGCCAAGGGCCTCGGCCTCGGTGTCGGCGACCGCATCACCGTCAACGTGCTCGGTCGTGACGTCGAGGCGACGATCGCCAATCTGCGCCGGATCGAATGGGGGCGGCTGGCCATCAACTTCTTCATGGTGTTCTCGCCCGACGCCTTCCGCGGCGCCCCGGCGACCCGACTGGTCACCGTCACCTTCCCCGACGGCGGCGATGCGAAGACCGAACTGGCGCTGCTGGCGCGGGTGGTCGAGCGCTTCCCGGTCGTCACCGCGATCCGCGTCAAGGATGCGCTCACCCGCGTCGACGACCTGATGCGCCGCGCCGCCGCCGGCGTGACCGCCGTCGCCGGCTTCGCCGTCGTCGCCGCCATCCTGGTGCTCGCCGGCGCCCTCACCGCCCGTCAGGAGGCACGCATCCGCGACACCGCGGTGCTCGCCGCCATCGGCGCGACCCGTCGTCGCCTCATCGGCGCCTTCGGTCTCGAATTCGCGGCGACCGCCTTCGCCGGCGCCCTCTTCGCCGTGGTGGTGGGGACGGCGGCGGCCTGGTGGGTGTTGACGCGGGTGATGAAGCTGCCCTTCGTCGCCGATCCGGTGGCGGTCGTCGGCGTCGTCGTCGTGACCGCCGGCCTCACCGTGACCCTGGGATTGCTTTCGACCCGCGCCGCGCTGAAACGCCGTCCGGCGGAGGTGTTGCGGGCGAGTTGAGCCGGCGCGACCCACGCCAACCTTACGGAAAATTAATCATAACGGTTCGCAGGGCGATCTCCACCGTCTTGCGACCGTCGGACTCTCCTCCCATATTCGATCCTCGATGCCGGTGATGCGGACGCATCCCGCCCACACGAAAGGATTTTACGGATGTCGAACTACGACAACGGTTACGCCCGGTTCGGTTCGACCCTGGCGCGTCCGGACGCCCAGGCGATCGACCGCGGCCTACGCGCCTACATGATCTCGGTCTACAACTACATGATGATCGGCGTCGCCATCACCGGCATCGCCGCGCTCGTCATCTATTCGATGTCGGTGACCGGCGTCGGCTCGCCCGACGCGGTGGCCCGCATCTCCAAGACCGTCGCCCTGACCCAGTTCGGCAAGACCCTGTTCGTCAGCCCGCTGAAGTGGGTGCTGATGCTGGCCCCGATCGGCCTCGTCTTCCTGCTCGGCTTCCGCATCGACAAGATGCAGCCGTCGACCGCCCAGGGCGTGTTCTTCCTCTACGCGGCTCTGGTCGGCATCTCGATCTCGACCATCCTGATGGTCTACACCCACACGTCGGTGGCCCAGGTGTTCTTCATCTCGGCCGCGGCCTTCGGTGGTCTGTCGCTCTACGGCTACACCACCCAGCGCTCGCTGACCGGCATGGGGTCGTTCCTGATGATGGGCCTGATCGGCATCCTGATCGCCGGCCTGGTCAACATCTTCCTCGCCTCGAGCGCGCTGCAGTTCGCCATCTCGGTGATCGGCGTCCTGGTCTTCGCCGGCCTCACCGCCTACGACACCCAGAAGCTCAAGGAACAGTACATCTATGGCCTCGACGGCGCCGACGGTGCCACCGTCTCGCGCGGCGCGATCATGGGTGCGCTCACCCTCTACCTCGACTTCATCAACCTCTTCATGATGCTGATGCAGCTCTTCGGCCAGCGTGAAGAGTGACCGCCCGGCCGCATGGCGGACCATCGGTTCGCCGCTGGCGCCGCAGGTGAAGATCTGAAACGATGACGGAGGCGCGGGACCACGGGTCCCGCGCCTCTTCGTCTTTCCCTCGATCTCGCCGGACCTCCAAAGTGCAGCGCTCGCTCTTCGTCGCCGTCGCACCGCTGCTCTTCGTGTTGATCTGGTCGACCGGCTGGATCGTCGCCAAGTTCGCCTCCTTCGATGCCGAACCGCTGACCTTCCTGATCGTCCGCTTCCTCGGCGCTCTCGTCCTTCTGGTGCCGATCGCCCTGATCTCCGGCGGCGGATGGCCGCGCGGCCGTGCCGCCATCGGCCATGCGCTGATGTCCGGCGTGCTCCTCCACGGCGTCTATCTCGGCGGCGTCTGGTGGGCCATCGCCCACGGGGTGCCGGCCGGACTCTCCGCCGTCATCGCCGCCCTGCAGCCGCTGATGACCGCCGCCCTGGCGCCGCTGATGTCGCACGAGCGCATCGGCGCCAAGCGTATGGCCGGCTTCGCCCTCGGCTTCCTCGGCATCGTCGTGGTGGTGTCGCCGAAACTCGCCGGCCTCTCGGGCGCCGCCCTCTCCGCCACCCTCATCCCCCTCGCCGTCAACGTCCTCGCCATGGCGGCGGTGACGGTCGGCACCTTCTGGCAGAAGCGCTTCGTCCCCTCCGGCGGCCTGATGCCGGTCGCGGTGCTGCAATACGTCGGCGCCCTGCTCGTCACCGTTCCGGCGGCTCTGGCGATCGAGGACCTCCGGTTCGCCGTCACCACCTCTTCGCTGCTCACCCTCGCCTGGTCGGTGATCGGCCTGTCGATCGGTGCGATCGCTCTGCTGCTCCACCTCATCCGCTGCGGCGAGGTGTCGCGCGCCGCGGCGCTGATCTACCTCGTGCCGCCCACCTCGGCGCTGGAGGCGTGGTTCTTCTTCGGCGAAACCCTGACGATGGTGCAAGTTGCCGGCATGATCGTGACTGCTTGCGGCGTCGCCCTCGCCAACAGGCGTTGACGCGGAAATATCGCCTTTCGGGGCATTGCATCGCCGCGACGGATTTCTATTCTTTCGCACCGCAACAACAACCGGCCGCCGGCGGACGACGCCGCGCCGGCAGGGGAGATGGTTCATGAGTGCCGCTCGAATCGATTTGCATCTGATCGCGCACGGCCGCGAGGCGGTCGCAGCCCTCGACGGGCTCTTCGCCGTCGCGAAGGCCGCGGTCCGCGCCAAGGTCGAGAAGGACGGCAAGATCTCCGCCGCCCTGGTGGACCAGGAACAGCGCGCCGCCCACGGCCTCGCCTGGCTCGCCACCTATGTCGAGAGCCTGCGCGAGATGGTCGACTATTCCGAGCGCCTGACGGCGGCGGGACAGTTCGGTGAGATCGAACGCGACATCGTCTCCATCGCCTTCGGCGAATATCTCGCCCAGGTCTTCGGCGGCATCCCGATGAACCAGGGCGAGATGGTCCGTCTCACCGACCTCGGCGTCGACGCCGAGACCATCTCCGCCGCCCGGGTCCCCGGCGTGGAAATGCTGATCGCCCACGGCAACACCCCGGAGGTGCGCGCCGCCCTGGTCGCCGCCATGACCCGGATCGAGGGCTCGACCTCCTTCGGCGAACTCGGCCTCGACGAAACCCTCAACCAGTTCCGCGACGAGATGCGCCGCCTCGCCGTCGACGCGGTGCTGCCGCACTGCCACGAGTGGCACCTGAAGAACGAGTACATTCCGATGGAGCTCATCGGCCAGATGGCCGAGATGGGCGTCTTCGGCCTGACCATTCCCGAGGAATACGGCGGCCTCGGTCTCGGCAAGGAGTCCATGTGCGTCGTCTCCGAGGAACTGTCGCGCGCCTACATCGGCGTCGGCTCGCTCGGCACCCGCTCCGAGATCGCCGCCGAACTGATCCTGTGCGGCGGCACCGAGGAGCAGAAGCAGGAATGGCTGCCCAAGATCGCCTCCGGTGAGGTCCTGCCGACCGCCGTCTTCACCGAGCCCAACACCGGCTCCGACCTCGGGTCGCTTCGCACCCGCGCCGTCCGCCAAGGCGACAGTTACGTCGTCAACGGCAACAAGACCTGGATCACCCATCCGGTCCGCGCCGACCTGATGACCCTGCTCGTCCGCACCAACCCCGACGAGGCCGGCTGGAAGGGTCTCTCGATGCTGCTGGCGCCGAAGCCGCGCGGCAACGACGCCGAGCCCTTCCCGGCCGAGGGCATGTCGGGCGGCGAGATCGAGGTGCTCGGCTATCGCGGTATGAAGGAATACGAGATCGCCTTCGACGGCTTCTCCGTCCCGGCGGCGAACCTCCTCGGCGGCATCGAGGGCCAGGGCTTCAAGCAGCTGATGCAGACCTTCGAGTCGGCCCGCATCCAGACCGCGGCGCGCGCCATCGGCGTCGCCCAGTCGGCCCTCGACCTGGGGCTCCGCTACGCCCAGGAGCGCATCCAGTTCGGCAAGGCGCTGATCGCCTTCCCACGCGTCGCCGACAAGCTCGCCATGATGGCGGTGGAGATCATGGTGGCGCGTCAGCTCACCTATTTCGCCGCCCGCCGCAAGGACCACGACGAGCGTTGCGACCTCGAGGCCGGCATGGCCAAGCTGCTCGGCGCCCGCGTCGCCTGGGCGGCGGCCGACAACGCCCTGCAGATCCACGGCGGCAACGGCTTCGCGCTCGAGTACCCGGTCAGCCGCGTCCTGTGCGATGCCCGCATTCTCAACATCTTCGAGGGCGCCGGCGAGATCCAGGCCCAGGTCATCGCCCGTCGCCTGCTCGAGGGCGGCAACGGCTGATCCCACGTCGCGAAGCGACCGGCCGGGTCCCGCATGACCCTACCGAGCGCGTCGATCCCCGGAATTCCGGGGATTGGCTCGATATGTCGTGGTGACCATCATCGCCGACACGAAAAGGCTTCAGGGGATTCCTTTTCGCCACCGGAATCATCTGCCGGCCGAACCCGTTTCGGCCGGCTTTTTTTCGTTCGCCGCATCCTCCCCTCACCCGGAAGGCGGCAACGTTTACGAAGATTAGGTCCTGTTGACGAATGTGCGCGTCCATGGGCGGACGGCGCTCGAACGTCGGCTTGACGCCTTGTTTCAGCTTCACGGTTGCGAGCCGACGCCGGACGGCTGGCGTACATTGGCGCTGAAGTTGGCGTCAGGTTACATGAATTTCGACAAGGAGAGTTGGCTCCGCTTGTTTGGACAGCGCCCGGTGGGATTTGAGTGGATCTCACGCCGGGGTGTCGATTGCGGGGCTTTGCGATTTCGTCACGGCGTCGGGATGGCGTAGCCTGACCAGAGCCGTGATGAAATCGCGGGCGGCGATCAGGCGGCCTCGGCCATCTGTCGCCCACCGAAGTAGGCCTCGTCGGGTGTGCGCCCGTCAAGACTCGAATGTGGACGTCCGGAATTGTAGAAATTGATGTATTTTGAGATCGATGATCTCGTTTCCCGAACAGTGTCGTAGGCCTCCAGGTAGACCTACTCGTACTTGATCGACCGCCAGAACCGCTCGACGAAGACGTTGTCCCGCCAAGCCCGCTTGCCGTCCATGCTGATCGAGATGCCGGCGGCCATCAGAACGCTGGTGAACTCGAAATTGGTGAATTGACTGCCCTGGTCCGTGTTGAAGATCCCGGTTTGCCATGGCGAGCCATCGCTTCTTCGAGAGCCTCGACACAGAACAACGCGTCCATCGTGATCGACACCCGGTGCGCCAATACACTCCGGCTCGCCACGTCGACGACGGCGACGAGATAGACGAAGCCCCGACGCATCGGGATGTAGCTGATGTCCGTCGCCCAGACCTGGTTCGGCCGGTCGACCTTCACCCCGCGCAGCAAGTACGGGTAGATCTTGTGCCCGAACGCCGGCTTGCTGGTGTTCGGGCGACGATAGATCGCCGCGATCCCCATCAGCTTCATCAGCGTGGCGACGTGCCGGCGGCCGACCGACATGCCTTCACGCTGTAGCAGAGCCCTCAGCATCCGCACTCCCGCGAACGGGAAGTCGAGGTGCAGTTCGTCGAGCCGACGCATCGAATCCAGGTCGGCAGCCGAAACCGGCCGTGGTTTGTAGTAGACCGTCGATCGGGCGAGGTTGAGGACTTTCGCTTGCCGAGTGATCGGGAGATCGTGACCCCGATCGATCATCGCTTTGCGCTCAGAAGGCCGGCCTTGCTGAGCGCGCCGGACAAAAAAACGTTCTCCAGCGCAAGCTCTCCGATCTTCGCATGCAGAGCCTTCAAGTCGACAGGCGTGGCGGCGGGCTCCGCCTTCTCGCCCCCGAACACGCCGGCTGCGCCGTCGAGGAGTTGGTTCTTCCACGCCGTGATCTGGTTCGGATGCACGTCGTGCTGCTGCGCCAACTCCGCGAGCGTCTTCTCGCCCTTCACGGCGGCCAGCGCCACCTTTGCCTTGAACGCCGGAGAATGGCTGCGGCGGGTTCGTCTGGTCAGGGAGTGCTCCTGATCCTCGGCGACATCGTCGCCGCTCATACCGAGCGGATGAAGTTCAGACCTGTTCGGAACTTCATCCGCGAAGGCAAGCCCGAACGGGCGTCGGCCGGTCAGGCCGCAACCCACGAAATTCGGACAAGTCCGAATTTCGTGAACTCGGTATCAGGCACAAAATCCACTCAAGCCACCGTCCGAATTCGCGGAGCCATCTCTGTCGCCCGATGACCGATTCGTCCGACCATCGGCGAGGAACCGCCGCCCGAGGCCGACGGGCGGCGCGCTCCGTGCATGCTGAACGTCATTCGGAAGCCGACGGTCGCCAATTCTCTCGGTGATCACCCGGTCGCCGGCCGAGCGGGTCAGCACTCTGGGTTCGTCCGGATCAGACGAGATCGGGTGACGGGGCCATCACATCGTCTACTCCCGTCGACGGCATGGCGACCAGGTAGAGGATCGGCACCACGAAGACCGTCAAGATCGTTGATACCGCGGTGCCGAAGATCAGCGAGACCGCCAGGCCGCCGAATACCGGATCGGGAACCATCACTGCCGATCCGATGACGACAGCCAGTGTGGTCAGGAGGATCGGCCGCAATCGCACCGCACCGGCTTCGCGTGTCGCTTCGATGAGGGTCATGCCCTTGCTCAGGTGGTCGCGGATGAAGTCGATGATCAACAATGAATTGCGGATCACGACACCGGCGAGTGCGATGATCCCGACCATCGAGGTGGCGGAAAAGTCCATACCGAGGAGCCAATGCCCGGGCAGAATGCCTATGATGCCGAGGGGAATCGCCGACATGGCGATGAGAGCGACGCGGAACGATCGATAATAGGCGACCAGGATCAGGAAGACGAGTGTCAGCGCCGCCCCCAGAGCAATGCTCATGTCTCGGTAGACGTCGAGCATCATCCGCATCTCGCCGTCCCAGAACAAGCGGTAGCCGTCGATCACGTCGGGTGCTCGCCGGTTCAGAGTGAGATTACCGGTCTTCAACGGACGACCATCCGGACCGACGAGGCCGTCGAGCCGACGGTCGAGGTCGAGCACGGCATAGAGCGCGGGAGTTCCCGACAATTCACCCCCGACATAGGTCACGCGCTCGTTGTCCTTGCGTTGGATCGGTCGATCGCGAGTGGCCCGCACCACATCGACCAACTCGCGCAGAGGCACTTGTTTGCCTTCGGCATTTCCGACGAAGATGAGGTCGAGTCGCGTCGGATCGATCTGGTGTCGACGTGGAACGAAGGCGCGTACATCGACGGGATTCTTCTCGTCGGCTGGATGGGCGCGGCTGAGGACGCTGCCGCCGTAGACCAGATGCAAAGCCTGGGCGATCTGAGCCACCGAGACCTTGGACAAGGCCGCCTTCTCCTTGTCGGGCACGATGCGGTGTTCGATGACATCCGCCGGTTCCGTGTCGGAGAGATCGACCATGTCATAGGTGCTGCGGAAGGCCTTCGAGACCTCGTCGGATAGGGCGCGCAGGCCGCGCGGATCGGGGCCGTAGATTTCGGCCAAGACCGAGGCGCGCACCGGTGGACCGGGTGGGTCCTCGACCAGACGGACTTCGGTGCCCGGATGACGACGTTTCACAACGTCGATCTTCGGACGCAGGGCGCGGACGATGTCGATGGAGGAGACGGCGCGGGCGTGTTTGTCGACCAGATTGACGCGGATCTCGGCGACGAAACTGCCGACGCTGTCGGCAGTGCCTCGCGACAATCCGTTGAAGTCGGCGATACCGGCCTGGCCGACCCAGCTCTGGTAGTCGATGACGGTCTTTTCGTCGGCGAGCAGCCGTTCGATATCGCGGACGACTCGATCGGTCTCCTCGATCGCCGTCGTCTCCGGCGTTGCGACGATGATGTTGAAAGTGTTCTTGTTGTCCTTCAGGAGAAAACCGGCTCCGACGCCGAACCAGGACGGAGGTCCGCCGACGCCGGAGGGGCGAACCAACTGCCACGTTCCTTGGAAGGTCGATACGGCCAGTAGGATCACGATCGATGCCGCGAGGATGCGTCGTAGCCGGGCGCTCTCCTGCAGCGGTGTGATCATCCGGCGATAGAGCCGTTGCAGGAGGTCGGACCTTTTCGGGGGCTCCGCGTCCTCCGTCCCAGCGGGCGCGTGCCACGTCAGCCAACGGTTGGCGGCCCAGGGCGTCACGACATAGGCGACGACGACCGAGGCGGCGACGACGATCGGAACATTGAAGGCGACCGGATAGAAATAGTCGCCCGGCATGCCGGTGACGATCAACAGCGAGCCGAACACCAACATCACGGCCAGCGTCGCCAGATTGGTGGCGTTGCCGATCTCGTTGGTGGCAGCGACGGTCGCCTCCACCTGGTTGTCTCCGCGTGGTTTGCCGTAGTGACGATGAATGTTCTCGATGACGACGATGGCGGCGTCGACCAAAAGGCCGAGCGACAAAATGAGTGCGAACAGTGTCACCCGATTGATTGTGACGCCGAAGAACAGGTCAGCGGCAAGGCCGACGAAGATGATCAGTGGCACGCTAATGGTGACGATCGCCGCCTCGCGCCAGCCGAGGAATAAGATCAGGACAACGCTGACCGAGGCCACGGCGACGACGAGATGTTCGAGCAGGAGATTGACCGCGTCGTCGGCTTTCCTGCCGTCGTCACGGGTGGCGACGACATGGACATCCATGGGTATGAAGGACGTCTTCAGACGTTCGACGCGGTCGAACACGGAGGACGCGACCGTGACGGCGTTGACGCCCTTCTTCTTCGCCACGGTGATGGTGACGGCCGGCATCGCTTCCGCCCCGGCGGTTACGAAGCGCGGATCGCCCGGACCGAAGGCGAAGCGGCTGAGACGGTCGATCTCGCTCGGCGGCCCATCGATCACGGTGGCGATATCGCCGACGTAGATCGGCCGGCCGCCGTGAACCCCGACGATCAGGCCACGAACGTCATCGGCGGAGGTGAGGAAGCCCTGCAGTCGGATGCCCTCGATCCGGCGGTCGCGCACCGTGTCCTGGAGCGGGACCGAGAGATTGCTGGTGTCGAAGGCGGAGGAGACCTGAGAGAGAGTGACGCCGAAAGCCTGAAGCCGCTCGGGATCGAGTTCGACGCCGATTTCGCGGTTTCGACCGCCGCGTACCGCGACGACGGAGACGCCGTCGAGGCTGCGAAGGTGTTCGGCCATGCGGTCGGCCATGCGCTTCAATCCGTAGTCGTCGTAGCGGGGGGACGCGAGGGTGAGGGTGACGATCGGGACGTCATCGGCGTCCACCGCACGGATTTGGGCCGGGCCGGCGTCAGCCGGCAGGCGGCCGCGATTGGCCATCACGCGATCGTAGAGCTTGACCAGTGAGTCTTCCTTCGACTGGCCGACCAGAAATTGCACTCGGACGACACCAAGGGAGCTCTCAGCGACACCGTAGGTGTGATCCACTCCGCTCATTTCGCTGAGAATGCTCCCCAGCGGCGAGACGATCAGTTCGTCGACTTCCTCGGGCGAGGCGCCGGGAAGGGTGACGGCGACGACCGCACCCGGAACCAGGGTCTGGGGGTTTTCCTCGCGCGGCGTCATGAAGGTAGCCACCAGACCGAGGGCGGTCAGGCCGACGATGACGACGATGGTCAACTTCGAAGTGACGAAAGCGCGGGCGAGCCGGCCGGCGAGGTTCAGCGATTGGATGGTCATCTCGTCCGTCCGTCGATATCGACGACGATACCGTCTCTGACGGTGTCGTCGGCGCGAGCCAGGACCTTCTCGCCCTCCGACAATCCGGCTTCGACCTCGACGAGGTCTTGCCATTCACGGCCGAAGCGGAGCCAACGGAAGCGGGCGATACGGTCGTCTCCGACGACGAAGGTGCCGCCGAGCCCGCCGCGCTCCACGCGGGCGCTCCGAGGGATGCTGATCGACCGTGCCGTGCCGAGGACGATTTCGGCGCGACCGAACATGCCGGGGAGGATGGCCTCTTCCACCGGCAGATCGATGTCGACCTGATAGCGACGTGTGACCGGATCTCCTGATGGAACGATCCGTTTGACGGTCCCCACCAGTTCGCGGCCATCGAGCGCATCGATGCGAACCGTCACGGTCATGGCCGGGACGATCCGCCCGAGATTGCTCTCGGCGACGAAAATCCGGAACAGTAGGACCTCCCGCGATTCGATGGTGAGCAACGGCTGCCCCGCGACGGCCATGTCACCGCTGTGGCGCTGTCGTACCACGACGACGCCGTCAACCGGGCTGAGGATGGTGGTGTAGGCCTTCTGGGCTTGGGCTGCGGCCACCGCCGCTTCGGCTTTCGACAGCGCCGAACGGGCCGCGTCACGGCGCACACGCGCCTTCCGCAACACCTCGGTCGAGGCCCATCCTTGTCCGGCGAGGGTGTCGTATTTGCCGACATCGTGCTCCGCATCGGCAAGATCTGTGCGTGCGGTGGCAACGTCGGCCTGAGCGATCCTGATGGCCTCGTTCACGTCAGTCGGATCGATCTGTACCAGGAGATCACCCTTGGTCACCTTCTGGCCTTCTCGGACGTCGAGATTGCGGATGAAGCCGACCACTCGCGACGACAATTCGATGCGATCGTCGGATACCACCGAACCGGGAACGCTGTAGCGGATCGGGATGTCGGCGGATCGGGAGACGGCGACGGGGAACGTGGTCCGATGTCCCACCATCGCTTCACCCGCTCCACCGTCCACGCTCCAACCAATGAAGAAGAGCGTGGACAGTCCATGGACGAGCGTTCTGGAAAACTTCGACATTTCACGTCTCCATGGAGCCGGCCGGGTCATGCAGCGGCCCCTGCAGCATCGCCAGAACATGGCGGGCGACGACGTCCGGGGCCGTGTGATCGGCCCTGTCGTCGGGCAGGTAGGGCAAGATGCGAGACAGTTGGAAGTGACCGAGAATGATGGCGGCGACCGAAACCGCCGACAGGGTGGGATCGACCCTGCCGGTGTATTCCCTCATGACGTCGACGAGCAGCGCGAAAGGTCGCTTGAACACCTCCATCGACAAATACTGCAATCTATCTTCGTCACCATCGAGCAACTCACGCAGGATCATCTTCGAGAAAACTCGATCTTCGAATACCAATCGTACGAACCAAGATATGAAAAATTCAATCTTTTCTTTATTGGAATGGGCCGCTTTCAAACACTCTTCCATAGGTTCCATTTTATGGGCGATGATGAGCGCCAAGGAGTCTCTTATGAGGTGGTCTTTATCTTTGAAGTGATAATAGAGGTTGGCTTGCGTAACCCCCACCCTGGCGGCGACGTCGCGCATCGAGACCGCCGCATATCCGTTCGATGCGAACAGCCGGGAAGCGATTTCCAGAATGGTGTCTCGGGTGCTGGTTTCCGGCATCGAGCGCTCTTACTGAACGACCGTTAAGCTTACGATGCCGCAAAATGTCTCGTCTGTCCAGAGGGGGCGGATTTTGCGCTCGGGAATTTGGAGTTCGAAATTCTCCGCATCACCGAAAGGGGGCAGAATTCACAGTTGAGACCGCGCTGTCGCCGTCGGCGCGTCGGTATGGTCGGAGTTGCGAGAACCAACCCGACCGAGGAACCACTGATGACCGACATGATGATGAGCCTGCGGGCGCTCGTGGAGAAGAGCCCGGACGCGGATGTGCTGAGAGAAATGATCGGCTTCGCCGCCGAACGCCTGATGGAGTTGGAAGTCGGCGGCCGAACCGGGGCCGAATGGGGCGAGAAGTCCAAGGAACGCTTGGCGCAGCGCAACGGCTAGCGTGAGCGCGACTGGGAGACGCGGGCCGGCACCGTCGAACTGCGCATCCCGCGCCTTCGCACCGGCAGCTGTTTCCCGAGCTTCCTGGAGCCGCGCCGGATGGCCGAGAAGGCGCTCACCGCCGTCATCCAGGAAGCCTACATCCAGGGCATCTCGACCCGCTCGGTCGACGATCTGGTGAAGTCGCTCGGCATGAGCGGCATCTCGAAGAGCCAGGTGAGCCGGCTGTGCGAGGAGATCGACGAACGGGTGAAGGCCTTCCTCGATCGCCCGATCGAAGGCGGCTGGCCTGACCTTGCCCCCGGTTTGTCCCCGTTCATAACCAGAATCCGTTCCTGCTCTG